>JAUXRT010000543.1 GCA_030681635.1 Reyranella sp. | reverse complement strand
TACGTCTACGAGTTCACGCTCAAGCAGCACGGCGTGCACATGTATCACCCGCACTCGGACGAGATGGTCCAGATGGCGATGGGCATGATGGGCTTCTTCGTCGTCCATCCCCGCGACCCCAAGCTTCACCGGGTCGATCGCGACTTCGTGTTCCTGCTGAATGCCTACGACATCGAACCGGGCAACTATGTGCCCAAGGTCGCGGAGATGCTGAACTTCAACATGTGGTCGTGGAACAGCCGCGTCTTCCCCGGCATCGATCCCCTGGTAATCGCCAAGGGCGACCGCGTGCGGGTGCGCGTCGGCAACCTCACCATGACCAACCATCCGATCCACATGCATGGCTACGATTTCGAGGTCACCTGCACCGACGGCGGCTGGGTACGGCCGGAGGCACGCTGGCCCGAGGTCACGATCGACATTCCGGTGGGCGCCATGCGGGCCTACGAGTTCGATGCGATCTATCCCGGCGACTGGGCGATCCATTGCCACAAGTCGCATCACACCATGAACGCGATGGGACATAACATCCGCACCTTCATCGGCGTCGAGAAGAAGCAGTTCTCGAAACAGATGCGCCGCATGGTGCCGGAGTACATGGCCATGGGTTCGGCCGGCATGGCGGATATGGGCGAGATGGAGATGCCGCTGCCCGACAATACGCTGCCGATGATGACCGGCTTTGCGCAGTTCGGCGCCGTCGAGATGGGCGGCATGTTTTCGGTCGTGAAGGTGCGCGAGGGGCTGCAATCGGGCGATTACAAGGATCCCGGCTGGTACCAGAATCCACCCGGCACCGTGGCCTGGGAGTGGAAGGGACCGAAACCGGCCACAACCCGTGCACCCACGCCGGCGGCAAAGCCCGGCGAAGCGCCAGTTCTTCGCGTCGTCAAGCCATCGTCGCACGGCTCACACAAGTAGTTCAACCAAGGAGGCAATCATGAAACTGCGTCACATCTTCGCGTCTGTCCTCGCCTTCGCCGTGATGTCCGGCGCCGCATCGGCCGCCCCGGGTCACGCGCCGGGCCAAGGTCACGGTCAACCAGAAGAGAAGGCCTATGGCAAGCCGGGCGACCCCAAGAAGCCGGCGCGCATCGTCCAGATCGTCATGCGCGAGTCCGACGGCAAAATGCTGTTTCTTCCGGACCAGATCAGGATTCGCAAGGGCGAGCAGATCCGCTTCCAGTTGCGCAACAACGGCCAGCAGGATCACGAGATTGTTCTGGCCACACTCGCGGAAAATATGGAGCACATGAAGGAAATGGCGAAGAACCCCGACATGGAACACGACGATCCCAATGCAAAGAGACTCAAGCCAAAGGGCTCTGGCGAGATCGTCTGGCAGTTCACCAAGGCCGGCACGTTCGACTTCTCCTGCCTCATTCCAGGCCATCGCGAGTCCGGCATGTTCGGCACCATCGTCGTCGAGTGAACCAACCCAAGTGAAGGAGTGTCAAATGTTCAAGAAGATCGTCCCAATCGTGCTGGCCGCAACCCTGTTCTCGGTTCCAGCATGGGCCGACGGCAATATGGTGAAAGCCGAGGTCGTCAAAGTCGACAAGTCCGCCGGCAAGGTTACGCTCAAGCACGGCCCTATCAAGAATCTTGACATGGACTCCATGACCATGGTGTTCCGTGTCGTCGACCCCGCGATGCTGGACAAAGTGAAGGCCGGAGACAAAATCGAGTTCGAAGCCGATCGGGTCAACGGGGCCATAACCGTCACCAAAATCGGCAAGGGGCACTGACGGCACCGCGATGAAGCACATGATGGCGGGCGCCGTCGTTTTCCTCGCTGCCGTAGGCGCCCCTGCATGGTCGTCGGCAATCGCCGACGACCGCGAGTTGCAGGCGATCTTCGTCAAACAGGCCTGCGTTCCCGGCAGCATCAGCCAAACGGACCTGTCGCCGGTGGTCACGACATACGAAGTAGTCTGCAAGGGTTCGGGCCGCGTTCTCACCGTCGTGTGCGTGACCTCGGATTGCCGCCTGCAGTCGAAGCCACGTGAGGACGAGGAGAGATAGGGCGGTGACGAGACGGAAGCGCGCGCCTGTCGCGATAGCGACTGCTGGCAGGACGATGTCTCCGACCCGGCGTGTCGGCCTGGCCGTGATGGTTCTTGCCGGTGTGGCAATGGTCGTGGGCACAGCCTACTTTCTTCTGATCGAAGCACCGCTTCGGATCGACCCGGCGGATCGATCGCAGGAGGCGCTCGGCAAGCGACTCTACGCGACGTCGTGCGCCAGCTGTCACGGCGCCTCGCTTGAAGGACAGCCGAACTGGCAGCGGCGCCTCCCGAGCGGCCGTCTGCCGGCTCCGCCACACGACGCTTCCGGCCATACGTGGCACCATCCCAACGCGTACCTGTTCCGAGTCACGAAGTTCGGGCCTGCGGCATATCCCGAAGGCCACCAAACCGACATGCCGGCTTTCGAACGGTCGTTGTCGGACAGCAAAATCGCTGCAATTCTGGCTTTCATCAAGAACAAGTGGCCTGACGACATCCAGACGAGGCAAGCCCGCATGAATACCCGCACTGGACGTCCCAACTAAGTCGGGCTCGTGAGGCTCGACTCTTCACCAGGGAGCATGGATCGCCGGAATCACGAGCAGGGTGAGCAGCGCCGACCCGGCAATGCTGGACGCGGTAAAGCCCGGTGAGCAGGTCAGGTTCGAGGCCGGTCGCGTCAATGGCGCGATCACGATCACCAAGATTGGAAAAGATCTCTGACGATCGGCCGCCCGGCCTGCGGAGACAGACATTCGCGCAAAGCATCGGCGCAGCGCACATCCCCGCGTGGCAGAGCGGACGGTGCCCGGCCCTCTTGTAACAGCCAGCTGTCATTGCGTGCGGGCGCAGAGCCTCGCGCGATTCGTCAGCATACGCAATGCAATAGGGTCACGCCGAGGCGCAACTTACGAGCCTAACTCCCGGCTTGAGCACGAGAGGGGGGGGGTATGTAGATGGTCGAGATGTCATTCAGTTCGATGCATGGACTGTCATCGCATCGACGGCCAAGATGAGGCTGGCTCGCCGTTATTCGTGGGTTTCCCAAGATGACGAGCACCACCTGGAGGTCGGCCACGGCAAGCAGGAAGCCGCGGTTGCCGCGATGCGCCCGCGGGTATCGGTGAGATATCTGAACAGGTTGACTCGTAGGCCTTCTGGCGAGGGCGCCGGTGTTGTAGCGCAGCATGATCTCCTTCGAGACGACTTAATGCAGCGGTAGCACGCGGTCGCGCCAGGAGCGTGCGCCGGCAGAACAGGCTCAATGAAAATCGTTGATGTTTTGTCGGAGAGAGCCGCGATCCAAATTTGTAGATGATCTTGCCGGCTTTACTGGTCGTGTGATGCAAGCCATCTTTGCTCAATGCGCCGAGCACGAGACCTCAGCTTCTCACTCGACGAGGGTCCTCGTCGGCTTAGCCTTGCCCCTCGCCGGTCTCGCTCATGTCGCCGCGCGTATCCCACTAGTGAGGATCGTTCTCGGCGGGCACTCGCCCAACGGCATTTTTATTGCGTCCATCACGCTACCTTAAAATCAACCGTCACTTTCTGCAGACACAATTCATGCCATATAGGCTGGGGTCACCGGCAAATGCATCCTCCAGAATTAGTGCGGTTTCGTGCCAGATACTGAAGGCGGCGACCGCTCGCGAACCAAACGCCACTTAACCTCTACGCATCGTTGCGATTAGCGGAAACGCGACGCTGATGGTTCCAGAAGCCGTGGTGGTCATTGTGACCTGCTCGATGGCGGCTTCTTGGTGGCAGGGTCCATTCCCAACATCATTTCCGCCGTGCGCCACGCCGCAAGGAGCACGTTGATTGCAAAGATGTAAGGCTCTGTACATCGCTGGGACAAGGCCCATACGTTATTGTAGCCCGAACATGAAGCGTAGCGGAACCTCACCAGTATCTCTCCAAAAAATCGCACGCTTCAATTCCGAAGATTTGTGCTGAGGCTAGTTTTGGACATCGAATTGGGCTCACTGCGCACCGTTCTTGCTGCCGCTGAGCACGGCAGTTTCCGTCGAGCGGCATCTGCACTAAACCTAAGGCAATCGTCACTCAGCCGCAGAATACGGTTGCTCGAAGGGCAGCTTGGCGTGCCCCTGTTCGAGCGGTCCAGCGGAGGAGTGCGCCTCACGCCCGCCGGGGTCGGTGTCGTTCGAACAGCCCGGAGTATGTTCGAACAGATGGACCGCATGATTTCAACTGCCCGCTCCGTCGGCAGCGGCGAGGCCGGCAACATAACCATCGGGCTGAGCACGTCGTTATCGGTCAGCAAGTTGCGCGCGGTTCTTGCCGACTACATCAAGGCGTTGCCGAACATCGGCGTCCGGATCGCCGAACGGCCTCGCGCAGAGCTGATTGACGGCCTTGATGCGGGCGATTCGGACATCGCAATTATCGTGGGAGAGCCAAGACAATATAGTGGACCATCAATGTCATTGTGGTCCGAACGGATCATCGTTGCCTTGCCCGCTAACCATGCCCTGTCGTCAAGCGAAGTGATTTACTGGAGCGATCTCAAGGATGAATCGTTCCTTTTGAGCCGGCGCGATCCGGGGCCGGATCTGCGGAATATCATCGTTCGCAAACTTTCTGCGCCAGGCGACGCGCCTAATATCGAGATGTGGGACATGAGCAATGAAAGCATCCTTGCGATGCTTGAAGCCGGGAGCCACGTCAGCGTTCATACCGAATCCTGGACAAACCTCGCCTGGGCAGGCGTCCGATATCGCGAGGTTCGCGATACGTCCGGGCCCAGTCACGTCACCTTCACAGCCTGCTGGGCCCGGCACAACAAGAACCCGGCGCTGTTGCGGTTCCTCGACTTCCTCCGTCGTAACCATCATCCAACCCTGATCACTTAGAGGCACCGGAAGTTGCCTCATTTCGATTTGCAGTGCGGCGTTCTTTAGCAAACGCCCGATCCGTTGCCATGAATCGCGCCAACATAGGCGCTACAAGCTTCGTCGGTTCTATCGCCTGTCCGGTCTCGCGGCCGAGGACCTCGGCATAGGCCAGGAGATCGCGATGAATCGCCGCCGGCAGGTCGACCGTCAGCTTCACCGGCTTTTCGTCCAGGACAGCGCCCAGTCTTAACTTGGACATCGCCTGCCTCCTACCCGCGATATGGCTGAAGCACGAGATCGCGGGTCACGATCACACGCACCGGATAGCCAGGACGGATGGTCAGCGTCGGCTGGATGTTTAGATTGCGCCGCACGACCTGCTGGCCGGCCTGCTTCAGGGTGTCGCCGGTGCCGCGCCGCAAGGCGCGGACGATGTCGCTGTCGTTCTGATCTGAACCCAGCTCGGTGCCGACGGCGAGAATGGTCGAGAGCAGCGCCGCCTTGAACAATGATCCCCAATGATGGTCGACCCCATCTTCAAGGCCGGCTTGGCCGGCGGCATCAGCACCGGGCTGACGCTCGAGCACGATCGAATAGCCATTCGGCAGAAGGAGCCTCGTCCAGACCAGAAGGAGACGCGACTGCCCGAATGAAACCTGGCTGTCGTAGACCCCGATCAGCCGCGCCCCCTGAGGAATGAGAAGCGAGCCGCCTGTGGGCGTATCATAGACGTTCTCCGTCACCTGCGCCGTGATCTGACCGGGAAGATCGGACCGGAGGCCGGTGACGAGGGCTGCGGGAATGACGGTCCCTGCCTGCAAGACATAGGGCGATGCAGGACGCGCCAGGCGATCAGGGCTCGTCGTGCGACGATCGGCGGGCGCATTCATGAAGGCGAGCTTGCGGTCCTGCGCGTTCTGGATCGAGGCTTCATCGGCTGATGGTACAGTCCCGGATATCGATGCCTGAGAAGCAGTCGGACCCGCACTTGCCGACTGTTGCTGGCGATTACCTGGCGCAAAGAGGCGGCTGACGCGGGCGGCTTCCGTCTCCTGGGCGCGGCGCTGCTGCTCCGCATCGGGCGCCGAAGGGCCGGAGTGGGTTTGGGCTGCCACGATGGGCCGGCCAAGGTCGCCGGGTAGCGGCGGCCCAAGCGGCGGGACGTCGCGAGGCACTGCCGTGTAGTCGCGCGGCAACCCGGCAAGGCCATCAGCCATACGTGGCCGGTCGGTGGTGTAGAGATCCTGGGGTGCGGCCCCGCGCAGCCGATCACCCTGCAAGGCCCACAGCACGACGC
>JAUXRT010000532.1 GCA_030681635.1 Reyranella sp. | reverse complement strand
AGGCGAGCCGATCGCGCCGGGCTGGCACCTCTGCTACCTGCATTCCTACGCGCGGCGGGCATCGCTGGGCGAGGACGGCCTGCCGGTCGAGGGCGGCGTGCTGCCGCCGATGCCGCTGCCACGCCGCATGTATGCCGGTTCGACCTTCACCTTCGACGGCGACATCCGCGTCGGCGACAGATTGCGCCGCGAGATCGAGTTCAGCGACATCCAGCTCCGTGGCGGCGGCACCGGCGCCCTGGTGGTCACGACCCAGACCCGGCGCATCTACACGCCGCGCGGCCTTGCCGTCACCGAGGTCGCGAGCACCGTGTTCCGCGAGGAGGTCAAGGCCGGCACCAAGAGCGGCGTTCCCGTGCGCGAGGCGGCACCCGCCGACGTGCCGTGGCGCCGCACCATCAAGGCCGATCCGGTGATGCTGTTCCGCTACTCGGCGATCACCTTCAATCCCCATCGCATCCACTACGACCGGACCTACTGCATCGAGACCGAGGGTTATCCCGGGCTGGTGGTGCACGGCCCGTTCGCCCAGCAGTGCCTCCTCGACCTGCTGCGCGACTCGGCACCCGGCCGCCGGATCAAGACCTTCGCCATTCGCGCCCGCGCGCCGTTGTTCGACACGCAGCCCTTCGACGCCATCGGCCGGCCGACTGCCGACGGCAACGGCGCGGAACTCTGGACCGTGACGCCGAACGGCACCATCGCCGCGCAAGCGACGGCGACGTTCGCCTAGGGAATGCAAGCGCCGCCCCTGCCGCGGTTCCTGATACCGCGGCTGCCGTTCTTCTACGGTTGGGTGGTGCTGGGCTGCATTTGCCTCGCGGGCTTCGCGCGGCAGGGGCCTGCCGTGGCCGTGCTGTCGATCTTCGTCGTGCCGATGACCGACGCGTTCGGCTGGTCGCGCACGGAGATGTCGGGGGCGGTGTCGCTGGGCGGCGTGCTGGCGGCCATCATCTCGCCGATGATCGGCCCGTTCGTCGATCGCCGCGGCGCGCGGCTGGTGCTCTGCCTCGCCGTGGCCGGCATCGGCATCGCCTGCATGGCGCTGTCGCTCACCCAGTCGCTGCTGGTCTTCTATCTCCTGTTCTGCTTTGCGCGCATGACCTGGGCGGGGCCGTTCGATCTCGGCCTCTACGGCGCTCTCAACAACTGGTTCGTCGCGCGGCGCGCCATCGCCACATCGATTGCGACGCTTGCCCAGATGTCGGGACTGGTTGCCCTGCCGCTGATCGCACAGTTTGCCATGAGCCAAATGGGGGGCCAGGCGGAGGGCAGGGCGGATTGGCGTGCCGGCTGGATCGCGGTTGGCGCGACGGTCCTGATCGTGGGCTTCGTGCCGTGCTGGTTGCTGCTGGTGCGGCGGCCGGAGGATGTCGGCCTCCAGCCTGACCGGCTTGCCGACGGCAGGAGCCCGCCGCCCTTGGAGCCGCGCTGGAGCCGGGCCGAAGCGATGCGGACGCCGGCCTTCTGGCTGCTCTCGCTCTACACCGTCCTCGTCTTTCCCGTGCAGGCGGGCGTCAGCCTGCATCAGGCGCCGCACCTGATCGAGCGCGGCATCCCGCCGATCCAGGCGGCCACGGTGATCGCCTTTTTCTCGGCCATGTCGGCGGCGGCCAGCTTCGGCATCGGCTTCCTGCCTCGGCGCTGGCCGGTGCGCTTCCTGATGGCGGCGTCGGCCGCCTGCCTCAGCGTCGGCACCTTCGGCTTGATCAACGTTTCTTCCGCCGAGACGGCTTTGTTGCCTGCCGGCCTCTTCGGCATGGGCATCGGCGGCATCATGATGCTGTTGCCCATGGCATGGGCCGACTATTTCGGTCGCGAGAGCTACGGCGCGATTCGCGGCGTGGCGCTGTCGATGCAAGTGCTGGCGCAGGCGGCAGGTCCGTTGGGATCCGGCATGCTGCGCGACTGGAGCGGCACCTACACCGACTCGTTGATCGTGTTCGGCATCCTGGCGGCGTTCGCAGTATTGGCGGCGCTCCTGGCACAGCGACCGAACGCCTCAACTTAAGCGGCTTGCGATATGCGGTTCACTCCCGTACGATTCACACAGCCCGCAAGAGGCTGCGCCCGCCGGAGTTGAACCGGCGGCAGCGGACAGGGACGAAACAGACTTCGCGTAGAGACACATCATCGGTGCAGATACCCACAGGTTCTTTGGGGGCCCTGTGACGCCGTTCGACAGCGGGAAGCACCCGCTTGCGAGGGGTTGACCGGACGTAAACAGGCTTCACGGAGAGACCGCATGCCGCCATTGCTGGAGGTAAGGGGACTCCATACCGAGTTCCGTACCGGGGCCGGCCGCGTGCCCGCGGTCGACGGCATTTCCTTTGCCGTGGAGCAGGGTGAAACGGTGGCCATCGTCGGCGAGAGCGGCTCGGGAAAGTCGGTCAGCGCGCTCTCGATCCTGCGTCTCGTCGCCAACCCGCCGGGGCGCATCACCGGCGGCGAGATCGACTTCGACGGACGCGACCTGCTCGGCCTCTCCGAAGCGGAGATGCGCCAGATCCGTGGCCGCGACATCGGCATGGTGTTCCAGGAGCCGATGACTTCGCTCAATCCGGTGCTTCCGATCGGGCTGCAGATCATCGAGCCGCTGCAATATCACCTCAAGATGTCCACGAAGGACGCTATGGCGCGCGCCGCCGAATTGTTGCGGCTGGTCGGCATCACCGATCCCGAGCAGCGGCTGAAGCAATATCCGCATCAATTTTCCGGCGGCATGCGCCAGCGCGTGATGATCGCGATCGGGTTGGCCTGCAATCCGAAG
>JAUXRT010000525.1 GCA_030681635.1 Reyranella sp. | reverse complement strand
GACGTGAAGGTGCCGGTCGAGAACCGCGTCGGCGAAGAGAACATGGGCTGGACCTATGCCAAGTACCTGCTCGAGTTCGAGCGTGGCGGAAATCCTTATAGTCCGCGACTGCGGTCGGGCTTCGAGAAGCTGAAGCGGCTCGCGATGTCGATGCCGGACGGCGAGGAGTCGATCATGGCCGACACGGCCTGGCGCGAGAAGCTCGCGCGCATGGACATCGAGATCTCGGGCCTCGAAATGTTCGAGCAGGAATTCTATTCCAAGCTCGCCTCGGGCCAGAACCCCGGGCCGCTCTCCTCGATGATCAAGCTGCGCGGCACCGAGGTCATGCAGCAGGTCCAGGAATCCGCGGTCGAGGCCGCCGGCTATTATAGCCAGCCGTTCCCCGAACAGCGGGCCTGGAACGCCAACGTCGAGCCGATCGGGCCCGAGGGTGTCGACGTGCTGGCGCCGCGCTACTTCAACGGCCGCAAGATGACGATCTACGGCGGCTCCTCGGAAGTGCAGCGCGGGATCATGGCCAAGGCGATGTTGGGGCTCTAGGAGTTCCATGAGCGCGCGGGCCGCGCGCTCATTCGCTTCGCTCAGTAGGACAAAAAGGCAGAAAGATGCGTCTGGCGTTCAACGAAACCGAACTCACCTTCCAACGCGAAGTGCGCGACTGGATCACCGCCAACATGCCGCCGGAGGTCGCGGAGGAAAGCCGTCGCAGCCGGACCAGCCATGTCTCGAAGGAACGGCTGGTGCAGTGGCAGAAGAAGCTCGCGTCGCGCGGCTGGCTCTGTCCCAACTGGCCCAAGGAATATGGCGGGCCGGGCTGGAATTCGACGCAGAAGTTCATCTTCGAGATGGAGATGGCGCGCGCCGACTCGCCCTATCTCTCCTCCTTCAGCATCAAGATGGTGGCGCCGGTCCTGATGAAGTTCGGCAGCGAGGCGCAGAAGAAGCGCTTCCTTCCGAAGATCGCGGCCGCCGAAGAACTCTGGTGCCAGGGCTATTCCGAGCCGGGCTCGGGTTCCGACCTCGCGAGCCTGCGCACCAAGGCCGAAAAGCAAGGCGACCACTACCTCGTCAACGGCCAGAAGATCTGGACGACCAACGCCCACTTCGCCGACTGGATCTTCTGCCTGGTGCGGACCTCGAACGAAGGCAAGCGTCAGGAAGGGATCTCGTTTCTGCTGATCGACATGAAGTCGCCGGGCATAAAAGTCGATCCGATCTACCTGGTGGACGGCACGCGCACGCCGATGCGGCACGAGGTCAACCAGGTGTTCTTCACCGACGTGAAGGTGCCGGTCGAGAACCTGGTGGGCGAGGAAAACAAGGGCTGGACCTACGCCAAGTACCTGCTCGAGTTCGAGCGCGGCGGTCAGGCCTTCGGGCCGCGGCTGCGCAAGGCGTTCCGTCACCTGCAGGTGTTGTCGAAGACGCAGATGGATGCCGGAGAGCCGCTATCGGCCAGTCCGAACTGGCGCGAGAAGATGGCAGCGCTCGAAATCGAGATCGACGCCGTCGAGATGAACGAGATGATGTTTTATTCCAGCCTCAAGACCGGCGACGCGCCCGGCAACATGGGCTCGGTCGTGAAGATGCGCGGCACCGAAGCCGGCCAGAAGGTGACCGAACTCGCCGTCGAGGCGGTCGGCTGGTACGGCACGCCCTTCACCGAACTCCGAAACTACGACAGCAATGTCGTGCCGGTCGGCGGCGGCTATGTCGACGACGTCTCGCCGCGCTACTTCAACACCCGCAAGACCACGATCTACGGTGGTTCGTCGGAAGTGCAGCGCAACGTGCTGGCCAAGGCGATGCTGGGGCTGTGAGCATGGACTACCGCCGCCTCGGCCGCGCCGGCCTGAAGGTCTCCGAAATCTGCCTCGGTACCATGACCTTCGGCAACGGCGCGGATCAGGACGGTGCCACGGCGATGGTGAACGCGGCGCTTGATGCCGGCGTCAATTTCTTCGACACCGCCAACTCCTATGTTGGCGGGACGTCGGAGACCATGTTGGGCGTGGCCCTGAAGGGCAGGCGGCAGGACGCCATCATTGCCTCCAAGTTCTTCAATCCGATGGGCGGGCGGCCCAACGATTCGGGCATGTCGCGGCTGCACATCAAGCAGCAGATCGAAGGCAGCCTGAAGCGGCTGCAGACCGACTACATCGATATCTATTTCATCCATCACGTCGATCACCAGACGCCGCTGGAGGAGATGCTGCGCGCCCTCGACGATCTCCAGCGCGAGGGCAAGATCCTCTACACCGCCTGCTCGAACTTCGAGGCGTGGCGTCTGATGGAAGCGCTTTGGATCAGCGAGACCAGGGGCTGGGCGAGCTTTTCGGCCTACCAGCCGCAGTACAGCCTCGTGGTACGTGACATCGACGAGGAGATCGTACCGGCGCTGCAGCTGAAAGGGCTGGGCTGCGTGGCCTGGTCGCCGATGGCGTCGGGCTATCTCGCCGGCAAGTACACGCCGGGCAGCCTGAAAGTGCAGGGCACGCGCTCGGCCGAGGGCTGGGGCTTCCAGAACCGGTTCTTTGCGCCCAATCACGCCGAGATCCTGCAGACACTGCTCGATACCGCCAAGGAGATCGGCCGCTCACCGGCACAGACCGCGCTGCGCTGGGTGATGGACCAGCCCTTCATGACCAGCGCCATCGTGGGCGCCCGCAATGCCGAGCAGCTCAAGGAGACGCTGGGCGCCGGCGGCTGGCGGCTGCCGGAGGCGGCACTCGCGAAGCTGAACAAGGTATCGATGCAGCCGCACCGCTATCCGCGGTCGTTCGAGGACCCGATGCCGGAGCGGCGGAACTCCGCGATCAAAATGCCGGGAGCCGGCTGCTAGTGCCTGCGACCGTCGACGATGCAATGGGTCTGGTCACGTCGATCGACCTCGCAGCCGTCAAGCACAAGGTCGTCGAGGAAATGGGCTGGAGCGGGAAAATTGCCGACTATGCCGAGCTTCGGTATCGGCGGTTTCTCTGCATGCACCTGCTCGATCCCCGGCTTCTTCTCGTGCCGCTGCCGGACATAGATGCTTTCTGGCATCAGCACATCCTGTTCACGCGGGCCTATGTCGCCGATTGCGACAGGCTGTTCGGCATGTATCTCCATCACGGCCCGGCCACGGGAGATGCCGAGGAGACGAAGATGACGCAACAGGGCATCATGGAGACCGCAAGGCTTTATGCCGACAGCTTCGGCGAGCATTACTTTGCGACCGAGCCGGATGGATTTGCGTCGAACTGGATCGCGCTCTTTGAGTGAGTGGGTCCCAATGTCAGGATCATTTCGGCCTATGGGTTGCCGCACGGCAGCTGATATCAACCTCACACGTCTCCTGTCACCCTTGTAGCATCGGGAAGAACACCGCCATGAGCATTGCCGAGATCGAGCGCTTTGCCACAGACCTGAACGCCAACGAAGCGCTGCGTGTCGAGGCCGGGAAGGCCGAGGCCGAGAAGTCACACGGCACGCCCATGGATCGGGCCGTCGCCTTTGCCATAAGCAAGGGCTACGATTTCACCGCCGATGAGGCCAGGCAGCACGCCAAGGCAAGAGCCAAGGCGAAGGGCAACGTACTCACCGACGCCGAACTCGACGGTCTCGCCGGGGGATACAGGGTTGGCGACAGCGCTGCTGACAGGAGGATGTGTTCGATTCGCACCAGCCTGTGCACCGGCGGTATCGCAGGCGCAAGGCCCGGAAGGCCGGACGGTTTCTGACCTCACCGATGCCGAACTCGAAATGGTCACGGCGCGGCTTATGATAGATAATCACGGCGCAGAGTCTGAAAGCAAGAGTTGGAAACTGGATTGAACGATCCGCAGGCGCCCGGTGCCGACGCCGGCAAGAGGATCTTCCGGGATGCGGCGCTCGAGCGGCTCAATTCGCCCGAGCAACTCGACCAGCGCATCGGCCTGATCCCGCCGGCGATGCGCCTGCTGGCGGCGTCGGCGACCGTCATCATCCTGGCGGCCCTGGCGTGGGGCGTGTTCGGATCCGTGCCCACGCGCGCGGTCGGGCGCGGCGTGCTGCTGGCCGACAAGGGCGGCAACTTCGCCGTGTCGGCTGTCTCGGCCGGCCTCGTGCTCGAGATTTTCGTCAAGCCGGGTGAGCGCGTCGCGGCAGGCGCCGAGATCGCGCGCATCGAGCAGAGGCTGCTGTTGGCGCAGATCGAGAACGGGATGGCGCAGGTCGGGCGTCTCGAGGCCAACCTGGCCAAGTTGAAGGCCGCCAACTCGGCCCAGATCCGCCAGAGCGAGGAAACCGCGCGCCGCCAGCAGTCGGCGATAGACGGACAAATGGCCGCCAACGAAGTACGCCGCGAACGGCTGCGCCAGCTGGTTGCCGGCTATGAGTCGCTGCGAAGCAGGGGAATGATCGCGCAAACCGAGGTCATCGCTCGGCAGGAGCAGTATGACGAGACGACCCTCGAGATCGCGAACGGCAGCGCAAAGAAGGTCGAGATCGAGGCGCTGGTCCAGACGAAGCGCGACGAGCTCGCCGACAACGAGCGCCAGAAGGAGGCGGAGATCGACCTCAAGAAGGCCGAGGTCGCCGAGCTCAGGGTGGAGAAGGCGGTCGGCTCGGTCGTCAAGGCGCCGGTCGGCGGCGTCATCCAGGAAGTCCGGGTGGGCCGGGGCGACGTGACATCGGCGGGCGCAGTGCTGGTCACGATCGGCTCGGGCGCGGCGGACAGCGTCGAGATGCTGGTCCTGCTGAGCGGCGAAAGGCGAAAGCGCGTGGCGGTCGGCATGGACGCCTACGTCATGCCGGACGGCACGAAGCGGGAGGAATACGGCTCGATGCGCGGCCGCGTGGTCAGCGTCTCCGAGAGCGAGATGTCCCACGAGCATATCGAGCAGATCCTGCAGAATGCCCAGCTCACCAAGCGCCTGGTCGGTGACGACAGTTCGGCGTTGCTCGCCCGGGTCGAGCTGGTGCGCTCGACGACCAATCCGAGCGGCTACGAATGGTGGAGCGGCACCGGGCCGCCTTACAGGATCACGCCCGGTTCGGTGGCCAACCTCGACATCATCGTCGACGAGGTGAGGCCGATCAGCCTGGTCATTCCGGCGCTGCGCAAGCTGCTCAGCATCAACGGATAGAAGTCCTGTTCAGCCTCTTCTCGACGCGCCGCGTCCGCACGCCAACCCTGCTCCAGATGGAGATCGTGGAATGCGGCGCGGCGGCGCTCGGCATCGTGCTGGCTTACCACGGGCGGCGCGTGCCGCTCGAGGAACTGCGCGTCGCCTGCGGCGTCTCGCGCGACGGCAGCAAGGCGAGCAACGTCGTGCGGGCGGCGCGGCATTATGGCCTCGAGGCCGTCGGCATGCGTCGCGAGGTCGACGAAGTCCTGGCCGGCGCCTTTCCGGTGATCGTTTTCTGGAACTTCAACCACTTCTTGGTGGTCGAGGGCGTCTCGCGGACCAGGGTCTATCTCAACGATCCGGCGGCCGGTCCGCGCAGTGTCTCGCGCGAGGAGTTCGGCGAGAGCTTCACGGGCGTGTCGCTGGAGTTCAAGAAGGGTCCCGATTTCGTTCCCGGCGGCGGCGCGCCGGGCGTGATGGCGAAACTGACGAGTCGCCTGAAGGGCCTCCACGCCGCCATCGCCTTCGTCGCCTGGATCAGCCTGATGCTGGTGATCCCCGGCATGATCGTGCCGGGCCTGACGGCGGCCTTCGTCGACAGGGTCCTGATCCAGCGTTTCGACGGATGGCTCACCCCGCTGCTGGTCGGTCTCGGCATCACGTTCGTGCTGAACGTCGTCCTGCGCTACCTGCAGGGCATCGCCCTGGTGCGTATCGAGCTGCGGCTGGCGCTGGAACAGTCGGCGCGCTTCGCCTGGCATGTGCTCAGCCTGCCGGTCGTCTTCTACAGCCAGCGCTATACCGGCGATCTCGTCAGTCGCGTCGAGGCCAACGACCGCGTGGCGACCCTGCTGGCGCGGGATTTCGGCAACGCGGCGGCAAGTGGCCTGACGGCGATGTTCCTGGGCGCCGTCATGATCTCCTACGACCTGAAACTGGCGGCGATCGTGCTGGGCAGCGCGGTCCTCAACATCGTCCTGCTCCGCCTGCTGCACCGCTCGCTGGCCGACGTGGCGCTGCGCCTGCAGATGGATCAGGCCAGGTTGTTTTCCACCTCCGTCGTCGGACTGCAGTCGATCGAGACGCTGAAGTCGACGGGCGGCGAGAACGATTTCTTCTCGAAATGGGCGGGCTACCACGCGCGGAGCATCAACTCCGAGCAGAAGCTGGCCGTCTATCAGCAGACCATCGACCTGCTGCCGGCGGTCCTGCTCAGCCTGACCTCCGCCGCGGTCCTCGGTGTCGGCGCCCTGGAGGTCATCAACGGCGAACTCAGCATCGGCGCGCTCGTGGCTTTCCAGGGCCTGCTCATGAGCTTCTCGGCACCCGTCCAGCAGATGGTCGGCGTGGCCGCCAGGGTGCAGCAGGCCTCGGCCGACCTGTCGCGGCTCGACGACGTGCTGCAATACAAACCCGACTGGCGGTTTTCGCCAACCAACGACGAGGCCAACGCCGCTCCCACCGATGCGCCCCCTGATGCGCGCGCCGCCGGCCACCTGTCGATGCAAGGCGTGAGCTTCGGCTACAGTCCGCTGGAGCCGCCGCTGATCGAGGATTTCTCGCTCGATGTGGCGCCGGGTCGGTGGGTGGCGCTGGTGGGCGAATCGGGCAGCGGCAAGTCCACCGTGGGCAAACTGATCACCGGGTTGTTGGAACCGCGTGGCGGCGACATCCGCATCGACGGCTACGCCCTGCAGGCCTGGGGGCGCGAGCGGCTGTCGACGGTCGTGGCATCGGTCGATCAGGACATCAAGCTGTTCGCCGGCACTGTCCATGACAACGTCACCCTATGGGACGACACCGTCGATCATGGCCGGCTGGCTGTCGCGATCGACGATGCCGGCCTGACATCGACCGTCCGCGCCATGCCCGGCAATTTCGAGGGCGCGATCGAGGAGGGCGGCCGCAATCTGAACGGCGGCCAGCGTCAGCGTATCGAAATCGCGCGCGCGCTGGTTCGCGAGCCCTCTTTGCTGGTGCTGGATGAGGCGACTTCCGCGCTGGATGCGGTGAGCGAGAACGAGATCCTGACGGCGGTGCGGCGCCGCGGCATGGCCTGCGTCCTCGTCGCCCATCGGCTGAGCACGATCCGTGACTGCGACGAGATCATCGTGCTCGAGCGCGGCAAGGTGGTGGAGCGCGGCACGCACGCCTCGCTGCTCGCCGCCGCGGGCGCCTACGCCCGGCTGATCGGCGCCGAGGTCGCGGCATGACCGACCTTGCGCATCTGGCCTCGCCGGGCCGGCTGGTGCGGCCAGCTCGGCTCTATGCAGTGGTCATCGGGAGAGACGGGACCACCGGGCCGCGCCGCTTCCTGGTGGATCTGCCGCAGGGTGCCGCCGTGTTTGCCATGGCGGCTCCCGGTGTGTCGTTTCTGCTGGTCGGGCGGGACGGCTCGACCGAGAGCGCACTGCTGGCGGCCGGACCGATCGACGCCGCTGCGCTCGATGCGTGGCATGGTGCGTTGCTGTCCTGGCCGGGCTTGACTCACGCCGATGCGGCAGCCGTGCTGATGGCGGCCCCGGAGAGTCGCGTGCTGCCGGAAGGTGCCACTGTGACGGCCCGCGAGATCGTCTGGTTGCGCGCCGCAACTCCCATCCTCCATTACGCGGCAACGGCGGCATCGGGGCCGTCGGCGGCAATGCCGTTGCTGGTGCTCGCCAATCAGGTGAGCGCCCGGCTCACCGCCGAAGGCGAGGTACGGGCGGCGACCTCGGCGTCGCTGCTGGCGGAAAGCGGGCTGGATGGTCTCGATGCCGTTTCCTCCGTGCACGCGGCGTGGATCGCCGCCGGCGTCATCGCGAGCGAGACCGCGATGCGCCAGGCCGTCGAAGAGCGGCGGACCCGGGACGAAGCGGAAGTCTCCGCGGCCTTGCAACGCCTGAGCGACGTCGCAGCTTTTCGCGCGCCCACGGTCGCCAACGCCGCGATCTCCGGAAGCGACCCGCTCGCCGCGGCGCTGGCGGTGATCGCCGCCACGGAAAACTTCACCTTGCGCTTCCCGGCGGCGGACGACCGCGGGGCGGCGGTGTTCGATCGCCTCGGCCGCTTCGCCAATGCCAGCAGCTTCCGCTTTCGCGAGATCGCGCTCGACGACGGCTGGTGGAAGAGGGAAGGGCCCGCCGTGCTGGCCATCGAGAGCGCCGGCGGGCGGCCGCGCGCGGTCGTCTGGCGGCGACGGCGTTGGCGGGTGACCGATCCCGAGACGGGCGTCGAAACCGTCATCGATGCCGCTGCGGCCGCTGCCCTGATGCCGCGCGGCTACATGATCTATGCGTCGCTGCCCGAACACGTCTCGACGGGCCGGATCTGGCGCTTCGCCCTGTTCGGGGCGCGCGGCGACATCGCCCGCCTGCTGCTGGCCGCCGCGGCCGCAACGCTGGCCGCGCTGCTGATCCCGGTCGCCACCAGCGCCGTCCTGGGCTACGCCATCCCCGACGCCCGAACCTCGCTGCTGGCCGACATGATGATCCTGCTCGTCGCCGCCGCCATCGGCAGTGCGGGCTTTCAGGTGACGCGGTCGGTGGCGCTGGTCCGGCTGGGCACGCATATCGATCTTCGCCTGCAGGCCGCGATCTGGGACCGCGTCATGCGGCTCAAGACGTCGTTCTTCCGCGACTACGGCGTGGGCGACCTCGCGTTGCGCATCCTGGGCATCGACACCATCCGGCGCATCCTCGCGGGCCAGGGCCTGAACGGCATGATCGGCGGCGTGTTCTCGCTGGCCAGCCTCGGAGTCATGTTGATCTACGACGCCCGGCTGGCGCTGTTTGCCGTGGGCTACGCCCTTGTCGCCGCCGGCATTTTATTCGTGCTGGGGCGCCAGCAGATGCGCCTCGAGCGCATCGTCTACGAACGCAAAGGCATCGTCACCGGCCTGCTGGTGGAGATCCTGGGTGGCATCGCCAAGCTTCGGGTCGCGGCCGCCGAGCTGCGCGCCTTCGCGCGCTGGTCGAACAATTTTGCCGACCAGCGCGCCAACGACGCCCGGTCGGGACGCCTCGGCGCCTGGCAGATGGTGGCCGCCGGCAGCCTTCCCATCCTCGGCACGCTCTGCGTCCTGGCGATCGCCGGTGGCCGCACTGAGCCCATCGATGTCGCGGCCTTCGCCGCCTTCAACAGTGCCTTCGGCCAATTCACCGCGGCCCTTCTTGGCCTCACGGGTGCGATCAACGTCTCGATCGAGGCAGCGCCGCTCTTTGCCCGCATCCGCCCGGTGTTCGAGGCCACACTCGAGGTTGGCGAAAACCGCGTCGATCCCGGCCCGCTCGGCGGACACGTCGCGGTGCGCAACCTGTCGTTCCGCTATTCGGCGGAGGGGCCATGGACGCTCGACAACGTCGAGTTCGAGGCGCGCCCGGGCGAGAACATCGCCATCGTCGGCGCCTCGGGCTCCGGCAAGTCGACCCTGCTGCGCCTGCTGCTCGGCTTCGAGACTCCGGCGCGGGGCGGCGTCTATTACGACGGCAAGGATCTCGAGACGCTCGACCTCCGGCTGCTGCGCCGCCAGATCGGCACCGTGCTGGAGACGGCCGGCCTCGTGCCCGGCAGCATCTTCGACAATATCGCAGGCAGCGCGCCGCTGACGCGCGACCAGGTCCAAGAAGCCATACGGCTGGCCGGTCTCGACGCCGACATCGCCAGCATGCCGATGGGGCTCGAAAGCTTCGTGATGGAAGGCGGCAGCCAGCTCTCGGGCGGCCAGCGCCAGCGCGTGATGATCGCGCGCGCGCTCGTCAACCGGCCGCGGCTGATCTTCCTCGACCAGGCGACCAGCGCGCTCGACAACCGCACCCAGGCGATCGTGGGGGCCAGTCTCGCGGCGATGAACGGCACGCGCATCGTCATCGCCCATCGTCTCAGCACCATCCGCGCGGCCGATCGCATCCTCGTCCTGGACGGCGGCCGCATCGTGCAGAGCGGCACCTACGACGAGCTGATCGGCGACGACGGCGCTTTCCGGCGGCTCGTCGAGCGGCAGTTGCTGTAGCCGCCTCCAGGTGCTTGTGTGTCACTTTGAAAGCGAAAGGATTTGCAATGGCTGAGACGGAACAGGACAAGGCGGCGACATACGGCGGGATCATCGCCAAGGCGTGGCGCGATCCGGCCTTCAAGGCGAAGCTTCTGGCCGACCCGCACGCCGCCCTCAAAGATGCTGGTGTTTCCGTGGCTGCCGGCGTGACGGTGACGGTGGTCGAGAACACCGACACCCAATTTCACTTTGTGCTTCCGCCCAAGCCGACGCAGGAACTCTCCGAGGAGGAGCTCGACAAGGTGTCGGCGGGAGGGCCATGGGATCCGATAACGTATGACCGTAATCCTCCCTTATATACCACGACGGGGAACCTGTTTGGGCCGGGAGGCCCCCACGGCATACAGCTGGTGAGGGGCGGTCCCGGCTGAGGGACGGCTGACCAAGGCCGTCGGCTGCCTGTAAAATTTGCAAGTTCAGCAGGTTTTAGGCTATATTTCTGGTAGGCTGGCGCTTGGACTGCGCCGGCCTTTTCTGTTTCGGCACGACCTGCCCGCTGCCGCCAGCGGGTCCGGCGTTGAGCCAAGGTGCAGCCGCCGCGGGTCCTGACCCGTGGACAGTCCCAAGAACGACCCCGTCTCCACGACACGCCGAATAACGACGTGCGAACAGACACTTGAACGACGCCTGGAAACAGAGCGCACCGGGGCCTGTGCAGATGAAGAAGACGAGAGACGCCAAAAAGCCAATGAAACTAGGCTTGTCTCGGAATTGTGGACAGCGTTCTGGACACAACGCGTTACATTCAGGTGTCCACAAATAACGGGCGAAAAGCCCGCCATTGTTGGCTTTCCGGCGTGCGGAGAGCTAGCCCGCGAGGACGGGTTCGCCGACGATCTGCGTCCGGTGCATCAGCCGGCGCAGGTTCTCGTCGAAAGCGTCGCGGCGGTGCATGACGCAGCGGTTGTCCCACAGCACGAGGTCGCCGGCGCGCCATTTCTGGTACCAGGCGAAGCGCTCCTGGGTGGCGTGCGCCCACACGGCATCAAGCAGCTTCTCGCTGTCCTCGACCGGGAGGCCGTGGATATAGGCGCCGGGCCGGCGGCCGAGGAACAGCGCTTTTCGCTGGGTGACGGGATGCAGACGGACGAGGGGATGGACGGCGCCGGGCGTGCGGCGCGGGTCGAGCGTCGTCTGGAAGCCCTTGCGCAGTTCGCCGGCCGAGTTGCGGCTGGAATCGTGGATGCAGTTCTTGCCCTCGACCGCACGCTTCAGTTCGTCCGGCAGCGTCTCGTAGGCGGCGTACATGTTGAGGAAGCCGGTGTTGCCGCCATCGGGCGGCACTTCGAGCGCATAAAGCAGCGAGGCGCGCGGCGGCAGTGGGTTGTAGGACATGTCGGTGTGCCAGACGAGTTCGTAGCTGCCGAGGCTGCCCACCGCCTTGCCGTCCTTCTTGACGCTGGCGATCACGGCGACCCAGTCCGCGGCCTCCGGGACGACACCGGAATTGGCGCGGTCGAGGCTGGCCGCGGCGATCGGCACACGGTCGAGTTCGCCGAAGTGGGCGCTGAACTTCATCAGGGCAGGGTCGTCGAGCTTCTGGCCGGAGAAGCGCAGCACGAGATGCTCGCCCCAGGCCTTGGCGATCCGGGCGAACGTATCGTCGCTCATCGGTCTCGACAGATCGACGCCATGGACATCGGCGGCCAGGGCGCCGCCGCTCGGCTGTATCCAGAGTTCGCTCATCGTTCGCCTCCCGGTCCGAAATAGTGTGGCACGAAGCGGCTGTTGTTGTGCGTGATTCGACGTTCGTCCTCTCGCATGCCGATCCCTGCCGCCTTGCCCTCGACGACCCACGATCCGACGACGGCGTGGTTGCCGTCGAACACGGGGAGCGGCTGATAGGCCTGCCAGACGTAGCCTTCGGCACCATAGTCGCCGGCGGCGGTGTCGAACACGCCCGGCCCGACGACGGTGACGTTGTGGCCCTCGCGGCCAAAGATCGGCTTGCGAACGAAGGCGCCGCCGAGGTCGGGATGCTCGCTATCGAAGGCAGGCAGGAGATTGGCGTGGCCGGGGAAGCCTTCCCACAGCAGCGGCAGCAGCATCTTGTTGGACAGGATCATCTTCCAGGCCGGCTCGATGAAGGCCGTCGTGTCGCCGAGCACATGCGCGCCGAAGGCCTCGCGGATCATCCACTCCCAGGGATAGAGCTTGCTCATGACCTGGATGGCCATTTCGTCCGGATCGGTGAAGCGGCGGCCGTTCCAGCCGATCTGCGCCACCGCGAGCGGCTTGCCGGCGAGACCGGCCTGCAGGGCCGTGTCGCGCATGTATTCCGAGGTCGCAAGATCCTCGGGATGGGTGTCGAATCGGGCAAAGTGGACCAGCGCTTCGGGCGGCAGCCGGCGCAGGATGCTCCGCCAGGCGTCGATCAGTTTCTCGTGGATCGAATTGAACTGGTCGGCCTCGGGCTTCACGTCCTTCAGCCAATACCACTGGACGACGGCCGCTTCGTAAAGCGCTGTCGGCGTGTCGGCATTGTATTCCAGAAGCTTGGGCGGGCCCTTGCCGTCATAGGCGAGATCGAAACGGCCGACGAGGGTGGGGTCGCCGCGCCGCCAGACGCGTTCGATGTAGTCGCCCCACGCCGGCGGGATGCGCATGCGCTCCCACAGCTTGTTGGCGACGACGTACTCGACGGCTTTCAGGCAGATTTCGTGCAGGGCCTCCGTCGAGGCCTCGAGTTCGTCGATTTCGTCCGAGGTAAAGACGTAGCAGGCCTGCTCGGTCCAGTAGGCCTTGCCCTCCAGCGTGTAGAAATCGAAGCCCAGCTCATCGAGCTTGTTCTGCCATCCTGGGCGGGGTGTCATCGGTTCGCGACGCACGATCAGCTCGACCCGGACGAACCGCTCTGGGAGCCGGTGCCGCCGAACCCGCCGCGCTGGCTCTGGCTCGGCGTGGCCTTGCTCGCATCGGGCGTTGTCGTCCCTGGCGAGGTGGTCGTTGTGCCGGGCGTCGTCGGCGCTGTGACGGCCGGCCCGCGGCCGAACGGATTGCCGAGGAACCACAGCCAGGGCAGCAGCCCCATGCCGCCGCCGGCGCCGGGCGCACAGGAATAGAGCAGGGCCGCGCCGGCAACGCCCATGAGGACGAGCTTGATGCCCCGCGACATGCGCGGTCCGGGCGGGCTGGGCTGCGGCATCGACATGTTGTTCAGGTGGTCAGGCAGGCCGCATTGATCAAGCCGAAGCAGGTGGCGAACCCGCCGGCCGTGATCCCGGCCGCAGCCTGGTCGGCTTCGATCGCTGCCTTGAGCTGGGGCAGCATCAGGCGCATTACGACATGCACGATCACCTGGACGCCAAGCGCCACCAACGCCCAGAGCACAACGTCGGTCAGGCTGGTGGAGTTGGCGATTGTGTTGGCGAGCGGCAGGCAAAATCCCAGCAGAGCGCCGACCAGGGCGGTCGCCGCCGCCGAGTTGCCGGCACGGATCAAGGTGAACTCGCGCCACGGCGTGATCAGCGTGTAGGTCAGCAGGAACAGGCCTGCGAGCGCGAAGCCCACGACGACATAGCGCACGAAGTTGGGAAAGGCCGCCAGCAACCATTGGAGTTCGGGCATTGCAGGAGTCTCCACTGCTCAGCCGTGCATGGTCAAGCCGCCGGACACGCTGATGGTCTGGCCGGTGATGAAGGCGGCATCCTCGCTGGCGAGAAAGCAGACGGCGCCGGGAATGTCCTCGGGTTGCCCCACGCGCTTCATCGGGATGGCGCTGACCAGGGCGGCGCGTACCTTCTGGCCGCGCTCATCGCTGCCGGCCACCGCCGCCAGCAGCGGCGTGTCGGTCGGGCCGGGGCAGACGGTGTTCAGCGTGATGCCGCGTCGAGCGACCTCACGCGCCACGGTCTTGGTGAAGGCGATGATGCCGCCCTTGCAGGCCGAGTAGACGGCCTCCTGCGAGGAGCCGACACGGCCCGCGTCGGAGGCGATGTTGACGATCCTGCCGCTGCCGCGCGCCACCATCGTCTTCAGCACGAAGTGGCTCATGTTGAGCGGCCCGCGCAGATTGATGGCGATGAGCTGATCCCAAAGGTCGGGCGTGGTGTCGACGAAGTTGGCGAAG
Organism: Reyranella sp.; assembly: GCA_030681635.1. Lineage (GTDB taxonomy): Bacteria > Pseudomonadota > Alphaproteobacteria > Reyranellales > Reyranellaceae > Reyranella. The sequence goes on along the minus strand of JAUXRT010000525.1, from coordinate 4,647 downwards.
CGGTCCCAGCCGGCGTTGTTCACCAGAATCTCGGTTGGGCCCATGTCGGCCTCGAACGCGGAGATCGCCTTGCCCACGGCCTCGTAGTCGGCGATGTCGACACCCGAGGCAAAGCCCTTGATCTCGGCCGCGACCTTCGTCGCGCCGTCAAGGTTCTTGTCGAATACACCGACCCGCGCGCCATAGCCGGCAAAACGGCGGCAGATGGCGCTGCCGATGGCGCCAGCGCCGCCGGTGACGATGACGTTCTTTCCGTCGAGTCCACGCATGGGGCGCTCCTCAGAGGGGCGAGTAGGGGTCGAACTTGGGCTTGCGCTTCTCGAGATGGGAGGCCAGCCCTTCCTTCACCTCGGGACCGAGGAAGCCCAGCATTTCCAGCGCCGTCGAGGTGTCGAAGGTCGGACCCATCATGCGCAGCCAGTTGTTGAGCGCGTACTTGGTGAAGCGGATCGACGTCTGGGCGCCCTCGGCGAGCTTGGTCGCGACTTCGAGGCCCTTGGCCTCGAGCTGATCGTCTTCGACGCAGAGCGAGACCAGGCCGATGCGTTCGGCTTCCTCACCGTCCACCGCTTCGCATAGCAGGAGGTAGTATTTGGCCTTGGCCATGCCGCAGAGCAGCGGCCACACGATGCAGGCATGGTCGCCGGCGGCGACGCCGAGGCGCGTATGGCCGTCGATGATCTTGGCCTTCTTCGAGGCGATCGAGACATCGGCCAGGATGCCGGCGACGAGGCCCGCACCAACCGCCGGCCCACGCATGGTGCTCACGATCGGCTTGGAGCAGTTGATGACGTTGTAGACGATGTCGCGCGCTTCCTTCCAGGTCCGCAGCAGCGCGTTGTAGTCCGTGATGTTCTTTTCGATCAGGTCGAAGTCACCGCCGGCCGAGAACACCTTGCCGCCGGCGCCCTGGATGATCACGCAGTTGACCGTGTCGTCGCCGTCAATGTCGCGCCAGACATTGACCAGCTCGGTGTGCATGATCGAATCCGTGGCGTTGTACTTGTCCGGGCGGTTCATGGTGACGCGCAGCACCTTGGGGTGCGGACGATCGAAAACGAGTCGCTGGTAGCGCTTTTGCCAATCCGACATGGGGTCTCCTCCGTTGGGAGGAGCCTATCCCGCTTCGTCCCGTCGGCTCAACGACGCGTGTTGCCGGAATTCCACTGCCGCGAGCTTGCGAAGCGCACGGCTTCTTCCGCCGCGTCGACCAGGGCACGCGCCTTGAGCACGCTCTCCTGGAACTCGGCCTCGAGGTCGGAATCTGCGACGACGCCGACGCCCGCCTGGACGTACATCATATCGTCCTTCACCAGCGCCGTGCGCAGCAGGATGCAGGTGTCCATCGAGCCGTTGGCCGCGAAATAGCCGGCGCAGCCGGCGTAGATGCCGCGCCGCACCGGCTCGACCTCGTCGATGATCTCCATCGCCCGTACCTTGGGAGCGCCAGACAGCGTGCCGGCCGGGAAGCCGGCCTTGAGCGCGTCGATGGCGTCGAGGCCATCCTCGATCGTACCCTCGACGTGGCTGCTGATGTGCTGGAGGCGGCTGTACTTCTCGATGGTGAATTGCTCGACCACACGCACCGAGCCGATCTTGGCGACCCGGCCGACGTCATTGCGGGCGAGATCGAGCAACATCAGATGCTCGGCGTGTTCCTTGGGGTCAGCCAGCAGCTTGTCGGCGAGCTGCTTGTCTTCTTCCGGTGTGGCGCCACGTCGGATCGTGCCGGCGAGCGGCCGGATGGTGACGATGTTGTCGCGCAGCCGGACCAGGATCTCTGGGCTCGAGCCCACGATCTGGAAGTCGCCATAGTCGAAGAAGATCAGGAACGGCGAGGGATTGATGCGGCGGAGCGACCGATAGAGCGACAGCGGCGGCAGTTTGAAGGGCAGCGAAAAGCGCTGCGACGGGACGATCTGGAAGGCGTCGCCCGCTCGGATATATTCCTTGCAGGTCTCGACCATCTTCTTGAAATCGTCCTTCGACATGTTGGCCTGCGGTGCGGGCAGGGCGGCGAGAGCGTCGGCATCGTCGCTGCGGGACGGCAGCGTCCGCTCGAAATCCGATACCGCGTCGGCCAGCCGCTCCTGCGCTGCTTCATAGGCTGCGCGGGCGCTGACGCCGGGCGAAGGCCAGGCGGGCGTGACGAGCGTAACATTGTCGTCCAACCGGTCGAAGATACAGATCAGGGTCGGCCGCACCATGATCGCGTCGGGTAGGCCGATCGGGTCCGGGTTCGTGTCAGGCAACTGCTCCATGTCGCGGACCATGTCGTAGCCCAGGAAGCCGAACAGGCCCGATGCCATCGGCGGCAAGCCTGGAGGCAACTCCATCTGGCACTCACGGATCAGCCCGCGCAGCGTTTCGAGCGGGCGGCCTTCCAGCGGTTCGAAGGCATGGGCATCGGTGCGGGCGCGGCGGTTGATCTCCACCTTGCCCTTGGTGCAGCGCCAGATGACATCGGGTTTGAAGCCGATGATCGAATAGCGGCCGCGCACAGAGCCGCCTTCGACCGATTCCAGCAGAAAGGAATTGGCGCGGCCGTCGGCAAGCTTGAGATAGGCCGAAACCGGCGTGTCCAGGTCGGCGACCAGCGTGGTCGAGACGACCTGCGGCCGGCCGGCATCGTAACGCGCCGCGAAGGCGTCGAAGTCGGGCGAGATCGACATGCCGCGGCTACTGCTGCTGTGGACGGAACGCTGCCGCGAAGGCGGCGACGTCGACCGTGACGCCGTACTTCGCGCGAAGGGCCGCGACCAGTTCGAGGATCAGGTCGTTCGCCATCATGGTGTCGAGCTGTTTGCCGAACCGGTCGAGCGCTTCCTTGTCCTTGGCGAGGTCGGGCGCTTCGACCTGCTTGAGGCGGACGATGACGCTGCCTTCCCCCGTGCGAACCGCCGCGGCCTTGTCCGGCGTGAGCTTGAAGAGCTCCACCACGACCGGCTGGCTGAGATAGTTGCCGGCATCGGCCTCGAAGCGGGTAACCGCCTTGGCCGTCCGCATCTCGGTGCCGAGATCCTTGGCGATGGTTGCGAGATCGGTGCCGGCGTTGGCCTGCTCGACGGCGGCCTTCACCTTGGCGTCGGCCAGCTTGCGCCGCTCCTCGGCCTCCCATGCCTCGACGACCTTGGGTTCGACCTCGTTGAGCGCGGGGACACGGGCGGGCGTGAACCGGTCGGTTCGTACGATGAAGTCCTCGCCACGTGGGGTTTCCAGAAGGTCGCTTTCGGCACTTTCGCGCGTGGCGAAAGCGGCCTGGATCAGTTCGGCCGCAGCCGGGCCGATGACGACCTGTTTGCCGGCCGCGTCCATGCCGCGTGCGTCGACGTTCTCATAGGTTTTCACCTTGAGACCGAGATCCTCGGCGGCGCCCTTCATCGACTGGGTCTTGCCCAGCATGCGCTCGAAATCGGTCACAAGCTTGATCAGGAGGTCGGGCGCCTGCTGCGCCCGCATGTCCTTTTCGAGCTTCTCCTTGACCTCGTCGAACGGCACGGCCTTGCCGGGCTCGATCTTGTTGACGCGCACGATATGCCAGCCGAGCGGTGACTGAATTGGCGCCGGCGCAATGCCTTCAGGCAGGGCGAAGATGCCGTCGGCGAGCGGGCCGGGCGGCAATTCCTTCTTGGTCACCGGGCCAAGCTTGATGACGCCGTCGGCGCTGCCGAGGACCTCCTTGGCGGCGTCTTCAAGCGATTTACCGGCGGCGGTTGCGGCAGCGATGATCGCCTTGGCCTTCTCCTCGGTATCGGCCATCGCCTGGTCGATGTCGCGCTTTTCGGGCGTGCCGAATTCGGCGGTGCGGGCCTCGTACTCTTGCTTGACCTGATCGGCCGACACTGAAATCTGCGGCAGGATGTCGTCTACCGTCAGCAGAATGTACGAAAAGGCCCGGTACTCCGGAATCTGGAACTTGGTCTTGTTGGCCTCGAAATAGGCATTGAGTTGCTCGGCGGTGGGCTTCGGCACATCCACGACGATGGCGTCGGGCACGTAGACCGTATCGGCGACGCGCTTCTCGCTCTCCGCCTTGTAGATATCGTCGCGCAGGGACTTGGGTGAGAGGCCGTCGCTGCGTACCACGGCGAAGAGCTGGCCGGCGGCGATCTCGCGGCGCGTGTCGGCGACGAACTGCGCTTCGGCGAGGCGGGCCTGCTGGAGGCGGTTGCGGAAGAGCAGGGGGTCGAACGATCCGCCGGTACCCTGGAATGCAGGGTTGCCGGCGATGGCGGCCCGGACCTCGGCATCGCTCACCGTCAGCCCGAACTGCTGGATGGCGTAGTCGAGTACGGCTCGCTGGATGACTTCCTCGAGGGCGCGGACATGCAGGCCGAAGCGCAGGGCCTGTTCCGGCTCCGGCCTCTGCCCGGTCTGGCGCTGGATCGCCTCGAGCTGGCGATTGAACTGCTCGCGGACTTCGGAGACATAGACCGGGGCGCCGCCGACCCAGCCATAAAGCGGGATGCGGGTGCCGCCGACATGGGCGACCTCGGTGCTGCGCCCGTCGGTGCGCAGCATGTCGCCCACGCCCCAGAAGGCAAAGCTGATGATCAGCATGCCGAAAAGCAGGAACAGGATGACGAAGCGGGCGAGTTTGCGGAACTGATTCACGGAGCCGGCGGGGTTTTTTGAATGGGCGCCATG
>JAUXRT010000524.1 GCA_030681635.1 Reyranella sp. | reverse complement strand
CGGGATGTCATCCATCGGGCCGGGGCGGTAGAGAGCCACCAGCGCGATCAGGTCCTCGAACCGATTGGGCTTCAGCTTGCTCAGTATGTCGCGCATGCCGCTGCCTTCCATCTGGAAGACCCCGTAGGCATCGCCCTTGGCCAGCATCTTGAAGGTCGGCTCGTCATCGAGCGGTATCTTGTCGATCTTGATCTTGTCGTGGCCGATCAGGCCGCATGCCTTTTCGATCACCGTCAGCGTCTTGAGGCCAAGGAAGTCGAATTTCACCAGGCCGGCGGTCTCGACCCACTTCATGTTGAACTGGGTGGCCGGCAGGGATTCCTTGTTGTCGGTATCGCGATAGAGCGGCACCAGCTCTTCGAGCGGCCGGTCGCCGATCACGACTCCGGCGGCATGCGTCGAGGCGTTGCGGAAAAGGCCTTCAAGCTGCAGCGCCAGGTCGATCAGGCGCTTGATCTCCTCGTCTGACTGATACTGCTCCTTCAGGAGCTGTTCACTCTCGAGGGCCTGGGCGAGCGTGACCGGCTTGGCCGGGTTGTTCGGCACCAGCTTGCAGATGCGGTCGACCTGCCCGTAGGGCATGCCGAGCACGCGACCGACGTCGCGCAGTACCGCGCGGGCCTGCAGCTTGCCGAAGGTGATAATGGCGGCAACGCGGTCGTGCCCGTATTCGTCGCGCACGTAGCGGATCACCCGATCGCGCTTGTCCTGGCAGAAGTCGATGTCGAAGTCGGGCATCGACACGCGTTCGGGATTGAGGAAGCGCTCGAACAGCAGGCCCCATCGCAGAGGGTCAAGGTCGGTGATCTTGAGCGACCAGGCCACCAGCGAGCCCGCTCCGGACCCGCGCCCCGGTCCGACGGGAATGCTGTTGTCCTTCGCCCACTGGATGAAATCGGCAACGATCAGGAAGTAGCCCGAGAAGCCCATCTTCTCGATCATGTTGAGTTCGTAAATGAGCCGCTCTTCGTAACGCTCGAGCGCGATGTCGTCGGCCAGCCGGCCGCTTGCCTTCAGGGCCGCCAACCCGGCTTCGGCCATCTCCTTCAAGGCGTCCTTCTCGGCGCGGCCGCCGAGCTTGGTGTAGCGCGGCAGGATGGGCTTGCGCGGCTCCGGCATGTAGGCGCAGCGCTGGGCGATGGCGATGGTGTTGTCGCAGGCTTCCGGCAGGTCCGAGAAGACGCTGCGCATCTCGCCCGCCGACTTGAAGTAATGCTCCGGCGTCAGCCGGCGGCGATTGGGATCCTCGATGTGCGCGCCCTGCTCGATGCACAGGAGGACGTCGTGCGCCTCGTACATCGATGCCTTGGGGAAATGCACGTCGTTCGTCGCGACCAGCGGCAAGCCGCGTGCATAGGCAAGATCGAGCAGCGGCGCCTCGATGCGCCGCTCGCTGTCCTCGCCATGGCGCTGCAGCTCGACATAGAGCCGGCCATCGAACAGCGTCTGCAGCCGCTCGAGCATGTGCGCCGCCGCAGGCGCCTGGCCCGCCAGCAACAGTCGGCCGACACCGCTGCTGGTGCTGCCGGTGAACGCCAGAAGGCCGTCGTTGTGACCTTCCAGTTCGGACAGGGGAAGTGCCGAGATCGAGCCGGTCTTGAATTCCAGATGGGCCCTGCTCACCAGCCGCATCAGATTGATGTAACCCTGCTCGTTCTGGACCAGCAGGGTCAGCCAATCGACCGACGGCAGCTTGCTGGCCGCCGCGATGCCGCCCTCCTCTTCCCGCCGGAGTCCGATGTCGCAACCCATGATCGGCTGGATCCCGGCTTTCGCGGCGTACTGAGCGAACTCCAGGGCACCGAACAGGTTGTTGCGGTCGGTAACGGCGACGGCCGGCATCGCCTGCGCCTTGGCCAGCGCCACAATGGCGTCGACCTTGTTCGCGCCTTCGGTGAGCGAATAGGCGGAGCGGACTTTGAGATGGACGAAATCAGCGATGGTCACGGATCATCATCGCGCCGGACCCTGTGGACTGTCAGGACGACAATATGCCGTCCTTCAGCGTCACCGTACGATCCATACGCTCCGCAAGGTCGGGGTTATGGGTGGCAATCAGCGCCGCCATGCCGGTCTCGCGCACCAGCACCAGCAGTTGCCTAAACACGATATCTGCCGTCCCGGCGTCGAGATTTCCCGTCGGCTCATCCGCCAAGAGGACCCGCGGCGCATTTGCCACGGCGCGAGCGATCGCCACGCGCTGCTGCTCACCGCCAGAGAGGCGGCCCGGGCGATGATCGCCACGCTCCTTGAGCTGAACCATTGCCAGCAGATCCGCTGCCCGGACACGGGCCTCGCTACGTGACAGGCCGTTCAACATTTGCGGCAGCATCACGTTCTCGATCGCCGAGAACTCCGGCAAAAGGTGATGGTATTGATAGACGAAGCCCAGGAACCGCCGGCGCAACGCCGTCCGCCCGCGATCGCCGAGCGGGCCCGCCGCCTTGCCGTCCAAGACAACATCGCCGCCGTCGGGTTGCTCAAGGAGCCCCGCGATGTGCAGCAAGGTCGACTTGCCGCTGCCGGATTGGCCGACCAGAGCCACGATCTCACCAGGACGCAGATCGAGCGAGACGCCCCGAAGCACTTCCAGGCGGCGGTCGCCCTGCACGAAGGTGCGTTTGATTTCATGCAGGGAGAGCGGAAACACAGCATCACTCATATCGAAGTCCCTCGACCGGTTCGACCCGTGTACTGCGCCACGCTGGATAGGCCGCGGCCACCAACGACAGCACGATGGCCACAGCGACGATCATGCCCACTTCGAGTGCCTGAACCCGAACGGGCATGGCGGTGATGAAATCGACTTCGGCGTTGCCTCCTCCAGATGCGCCGGTGATCGCCGACAGCAGCTTGCCGATCGAAGGCATGTTGGCGCAAATCAGGAGCCCAAGCGCCGTGCCGACGGCTGTCCCCACCAGCCCGACCGCTGCCGCAGCCAGGAAGAAGGCACGTACAATCGTTCCCGGAGTCGCCCCCATCGTGCGCAGAATAGCGATGCTGCCTCGTTTCACGCGCACCAACATGGTGAAGCTTGCCACGACATTCATTGCCGCAACCACGACGATCAGGGTGAGGATGATGAACATCATCACCCGCTCGACCTGTAGGGCGCCCACGAACCGGGCATTGAGGCCGAGCCAGTCCGAAACCTTGAGATCGTCGCGGCCGAGCGACCGGCGAAGCTCCTGGGCCACGCGCGGCGCCGCCGCAGGATCGACCAGCTCCAGGTCGATCGAACTGACCGCATTGTGTTCGTACTCGAGATCTTCCTGCAGCGCCTCGAGCGGCACGAAAACCAGGGCGCCGTCGAATTCGTAGCGGCGCGTCATGAAGCTTGCCAATACTTCATAGTCCGAGTAGCGCGGTGCGATCGTGCCGCTCTCGTTGAGTCGGTGCGTCACGAGCGTGATCTTGTCTCCGGCCCTGACATTCAGCGTCTGCCGCAACCGATCGCCCATCACGACGCCGGGTTTGGTACCGAAATCCCCCAAGCCGCCATGGACGATGTTCCTGGTCACGATATCGCGCGTCAGCAGATCGTCCGTCCTGACGCCCCGCAGCATGGCGCCTCGAGTCAGACTGTTCGCCCCAACCAAGGCCTGGCGCTCCAGCGCCGGCCGTACGGAACGGACGTCTGGCGTTGCCCTGAGTTTCGCCAGAAAGTCAGCTGTCGCCTGCAACATGCCCCCCGGCGCCGTGATCACGACGTGGCCATTCATACCGATGATGCGGCCGAGCAATTGCTGGCGAAATCCACCCATCACGGACAAGACGACGATCAG
>JAUXRT010000512.1 GCA_030681635.1 Reyranella sp. | reverse complement strand
TCGGGATAGTGGCTGCAGAAATCTTTTAGCCAGTCGTTGTAGATCAGCAGCATCTGGTTGGCTGCATCCTTGTCGTTGAGGCGGCTGGCGGCGCCCAGGATGCCGTAGATCACCTCGGCGTCTACGCCGTCTCGGTCGAGGTCCTTGATGCGGAGGTGCGGAGCGGAGTCGCGGCGGTTGACCTTGGCGCCATCCGAATAGAGGCCGGTCTCGGCCATGATGTCGACGCGGTGGTGCTTGCCGGGAACGTATTTCGAGCCGGCGGGGCCCACGCCATTCTTGAAGCCGAAGGTGGCGCCGCTCTTGGCCGTCCACTTCGGGCCCTCGTCGGAATCGACGACGTAAGGCATGCGGTCCTTGAGCGCGCGGGGCGCCATCGATGTGAACAGGTCCGGCGGCATCCAGGGCAGGTCGAGGTGGCTATCGGCCGAAATGCGCTTGTATTGCATGGCATCGCTCCCGGTGGATTCCTTGGCTAAAGTATGCGCGTCGCGTCGCAGGATGGGCAAGGGCAGGATGGAAGAGTTCGACTACATCGTCGTCGGTGCGGGTTCCGCAGGGTGCGTGCTGGCCAATCGGTTGTCGGCCGATCCCAACACGCGGGTGCTCGTGCTGGAGGCGGGCGGCCGCGACAACTGGATCTGGTTCCACATTCCGGTCGGCTACCTCTTCGCCATGGGCAATCCGCGGGCCGACTGGATGTTCCAGACCGAGAAGGAGCCGGGCCTCAACGGCCGTGCGCTCAACTATCCGCGCGGCAAGGTGATCGGCGGCTGCTCGGCCATCAACGGCATGATCTCCATGCGCGGCCAGGCAGCGGACTACGACCATTGGCGCCAGCTCGGCCTCACCGGCTGGGGCTGGGACGACGTGCTGCCGGTGTTCAAGAAGCTCGATGGGCATTTTCTGGGCGACTCCGAATTCCACGGCGGCAGCGGCGAGTGGCGCGTCGAGGAGATGCGCGTGACGTGGGACGTGCTCGATGCCGTGGCCAAGGCCGCGACCGAGATGGGCGTGCCGGCGACGCAGAACTTCAACACCGGCGACAATGCGGGCGTGGGCTACTTCCACGTCAACCAGAAGCGCGGGCTGCGCGTGTCGACGGCCAAGGCATTCCTGAAGCCGGTGCTCGGCCGGCCCAACCTGAAACTCGAGACCGGCGTGCTGGTCGAAAAGGTCCTGTTCGAGGGGAGACGCGCGACAGGGGTGCGGTTTCGGCAGAACGGACAGATCGTCGAGGCCCGCGCCAAGGGCGAGGTCATCCTGTCGGCCGGTGCCATCGGCAGTCCGCAGATCCTGCAGCTCTCCGGTGTCGGCGCGGGCGATTGGCTGAGCGGCCATGGCATCGCGACCGTGCTCGACAAGCCGGGCGTCGGTCGCAACCTGCAGGACCATCTGCAGCAGCGTGCCATCTTCAAGGTCCATGACGTCAAGACCTTGAACGCGACCTACCATTCACTGATCGGCCGCGCCCTGATGGGCATGGAATATGCTTTGTTCCAGAAGGGGCCGCTCACCATGGCGCCCTCGCAGCTCGGCATCTTCACCACCTCCTCGCCCGACCACGAGCGGGCCAACATCGAGTTCCATGTGCAGCCGCTGTCGCTCGACAAGTTCGGAGAACCCCTGCACCGCTTCCCGGCCATCACGGTGAGCGCCTGCAACCTGCGCCCGACCTCGCGCGGGACGGTCCAGTTGCGCTCGGCCGATCCCGCCGCCAAGCCCAGGATCGCGCCCAATTACCTCGCCACCCCCGAGGACCGCCGCGTGGCGGCCGACGCGATCCGGGTCACGCGCCGCCTGATGCGGCAGCCGGCGCTAGAGCCTTTCCGGCCGGAGGAATACCTGCCGGGCCCCAGCGTCGGCGACGACGATGCGTCGCTGGCCAAGGCCGCGGGCGACATCGGCACCACCATCTTCCATCCCGTCGGCACGGCCAAGATGGGCCTGCCGTCCGACCCGATGGCTGTGGTGGACGAGCGGCTCCGGGTCATCGGGCTCGATGGACTCCGCGTGGTCGACGCCTCCATCATGCCGACCATCACGTCGGGCAACACCAACACGCCGACCATCATGATCGCCGACAAGGCGGCCCGGATGGTCCTTGAGGATGGGAGATAGACCATGCGCCATCGCCTTCTCGGACTGCTCGCCGCCTGCGCGCTCGCCGTTCCCGTAGCCGCCACCGCGCAGCAGCCGAAGACCCTGCGCGTGGTCATGCATTCGGACCTGAAAATCCTCGATCCGATCTGGACCACGGCCTTCATCGTGCGCAACCACGGCTACATGATCTACGACACGCTGTTTGCGCTGGACGGCAATCTCCAGATCAAGCCGCAGATGGTCGACACCTGGACGGTCTCGCCCGACAAGCTCACCTGGACCTTCACGCTGCGCGACGGTCTGGAATTCCACGACGGCCAGCCCGTCACGACGGAGGACGTGCTGGCCTCGCTGAAACGCTGGTCGGTGCGCGACACGCTGGGCCAGATCCTGTGGGCCAAGCTCGCCGAGGCCAAGGCGGTGGATGCCAAGACCTTCCAGCTCGTGCTCAAGGCGCCGACCGGCGTCGTGCTGCAGGCGCTGGCCAAGCCCTCGGGCAATCCCTTCATCATGCCCAAGCGCGTCGCCGAGACCCCGGCCGGCGACCAGATCAAGGAGTTCGTGGGCTCCGGCCCCTTCATCTTCAAGGCCGACGAGTGGAAGCCCGGCGACAAGACCGTCTACGTCAAGAACCCCAAGTACAGACCGCGGTCCGAACCCGCCTCGGGCCTGGCCGGGGGCAAGCTCGCCAAGGTCGACCGCGTCGAGTGGCTGGCGATGCCCGACCAGCAGACGGCGGTCAATGCGCTGTCGGCGGGCGAGATCGACATCATCGAAACGCCGCAGCACGACCTCTATCCGCTCCTGAAGAAGGACCGGAACGTGGCGCTCACCACCACCAACAAGTGGGGCAACCAGTACATCTACCGCTTCAACCAGCTCCACAAGCCGTTCGACAATCCCAAGGTCCGCCAGGCCATGCTCTACGGCCTCAACCAGAAGGACTTTTTGAACGGCGTCATCGGCGACCCCGAGTACTACATGGTCTGCAAGGCCATGTTCATGTGCGGCGGCCCCTATGAGACCACGGCCGGTTTCGCCGACAAGTACGAGAGCGACTTCGCCAAGGCCAGGCAGCTTCTCGCCGAGGGCGGCTACGACGGCACGCCCGTCGTGCTGATGCATTCGACCGACCTTTATGTGCTGACCAACATGGCGCCGATCGCCAAGTCGCTGATGGAGAAGTCGGGCCTCAAGGTCGACATGCAGTCGATGGACTGGCAGACGCTGGTCAGTCGCCGTGCCAAGAAGGACGCGCCGGACAAGGGCGGCTGGAACATCCTGATCACCTCGACCAGTGGCGCCGATTCGCTCGATCCGCTGACCTACAGCTTCATTGGCGCCACCTGCGACAAGGCCTGGTTCGGCTGGCCGTGCGACGACGAGCTCACCCGCCTGCGCGGCGCCTTCGCCGACGAGACCGACGAGGCCAAGCGCAAGGAGATCGTCGAGAAGATCCAGCTCCGCGCCGCCGAGGTGCCGACGCATGCCTTCCTCGGCCAGTACAACAACGCCATGGCGATCCGCAAGGAAGTGACCGGCAACGTCGTCTCGCCGGTGCCGGTGTTCTGGAACGTCGAGAAGAAGTGACTTAGCCGCCCCTCCTAACTGGCCGGCGGCGGAATCCGGCAGCCGTCGACCCAGGTCGGCTCGGGGTCGGTCTCGGTGCGGCCGTTGGGCACCATCAGGGCATAGTCGGCCGGCGGCACGTCGAACACCGACACCATGGTCCAGGCCTGGCCGGCCGGCAGGATGGCGCCTTCGTCCGGCGTCGTTTCATCCGTCTGGATGCCGCCGACGCCGATCTTCTCGTTGAACAGCTGGCCCTGGGCGTTGGTCACCGTGAGCCGGCGCGGCGTCACGATGATGTCGGTGTTGCTGCGGTTGGTGATCTCGTAGTCGACCATGACCAGCCCCTGGCCGGCCGAGGGCGCGAGGCGGCGGCCGTCGGCGGATTCGTAGAAGTTGAACCAGGCGACATCGCGCACCAGCGTGACGGCCCGGCCGTTCGCCACGCCGTGGCTCATGGCCGTGCAGGGTGCGGCGCGCTCGTAGGCCGCGCGCGCATCGCGCCTGAACTTGTCCTCGCTGAACAGCGCGTTCATCGCCAGGTTGGAGCCCGCCGACGTCGCCAAAGAGGTGGCGATGGCGATCGGCGTGATCACGCAGCCGCCGCAGAATACCGCCGCGAGCGCCGCACCGACCAAGGGGACGGCGGGCTTCAGTTGCGCGCCTTGAAGGCGAACTCGGCGCCCGAGCGGATGCCGGTCGGCCAGCGCGCCGTCACCGTCTTGAGCTTGGTGTAGAAGCGCACGCCCTCCATGCCGTAGATGCCGTGGTCGCCGAAGATCGACGCCTTCCAGCCGCCGAAGCTGTGATAGGCGACCGGCACCGGGATCGGCACGTTGATGCCGACCATGCCGATTTTTACGCCGTTGGCGAAGGCCCGGGCGGCATCGCCGTCGCGGGTGAAGATCGCCGTGCCGTTGCCGTAGGCATGGTCGTTCACCAGGCCGATCGCCTCGTCAAATCCCTTGGCGCGCACGACCGAGAGCACCGGCCCGAAGATCTCGTCCTTGT
>JAUXRT010000501.1 GCA_030681635.1 Reyranella sp. | reverse complement strand
ACCTCGGCGTCATGGTGCCGTTCCAGGACATCCTGAAGACCGCCAACGACAACAAGGCCGACATCATCGGCCTCTCGGGCCTGATCACGCCCTCGCTCGACGAGATGGTGACGGTGGCCGAGGAGATGACCCGGCAGGGCTTCAACCTGCCGCTGCTGATCGGCGGCGCCACCACGTCGAAGGTCCACACGGCCCTGCGCATCGCGCCGCGCTACAACGGCACCACCGTGCATGTCCTCGACGCCTCGCGCGCCGTCGGCGTCTGCTCGGCGCTGGTGTCGGAATCGGGCTCGCAGGCCGTGGACTTCGCCGCCAAGGTCGCGGCCGAGTACGAGACCATCCGCATCGAGCGGGCCGGCAACACCAAGGAAAAGGTCATCGCCCTGGAGGCCGCCCGCGCCAACGCCTTCAAGATCGACTGGTCGGCCTATACGCCACCCAAGCCGGCGATCACCGGCACCCGCGTCTTCGCCGAATATCCGCTGCATGAGCTGATCGAGCGCATCGACTGGACGCCGTTCTTCCGTGCCTGGGAGCTGGCCGGCAACTATCCGGCGATCCTGGAGGATCCCGTGGTCGGCGACAGCGCCAGGAAGCTCTATGCCGATGCGCGCAAGATGCTGGACCGCATCGTGCGCGAGAAGTGGCTGACGGCGAAGGGTGTCGTGACCTTCTGGCCGTGCCGCCGCGACGGCGACGATGTCGTGCTCTACAGCGACGACACGCGCACCAAGGAAGTCTCGCGCCTCTATTTCCTGCGCCAGCAGATCGAGAAGCGCAGCCCCCGCGCCAACATGTGCCTGGCCGACTTCATCTCGCCCGAGGCCGACTGGATCGGCGGCTTTGCCGTGACGGCAGGCCACGGCATCGAGGAGCATCTCAAGCGCTTCAAGGCCGACCATGACGACTACTCGGACATCCTGCTGAAGGCGCTGGCCGACCGCCTGGCCGAGGCCTTTGCCGAGCGCCTGCACGAGCGCGTGCGCAAGACGCTGTGGGGCTACGCCCCCGACGAGGCGCTGACCAATGACGAGCTGACGCGCGAGAAGTACCGCGGCATCCGTCCAGCGCCGGGCTACCCCGCCTGCCCCGACCACAGCCAGAAGCCGGAACTCTTCCGGCTGCTGAATGCCGGCCAGAATGCCGGCATCACGCTCACCGAAAGCTTCGCGATGATGCCGACGTCGGCGGTGTCGGGCTATTACTTCGCCCATCCCGACGCGCAGTATTTCGGCGTGGCCCGCATCGGCCGCGACCAGCTCGAGGACTACGCCCAGCGCCGCGGCGTTTCGATCGAGCAGGCTGAGAAGTGGTTGCGCCCCAACATTGGGTACTGACCCTCTCCTGATCTACGCCCTCGTGCTCATCGTCGGCTTTGCGGCCGGCACGGTGAGCGGCATCGTCGGCACCGGCGCCACCATCATCCTGCTGCCGATCCTGGTCCTGGCGTTCGGCCCGCGCGAGGCCGTGCCGATCATGGCGGTCGTCGCCCTGATGTCGAACTTCGCCAAGATCACCTCGTGGTGGAAGGAGATCGACTGGCGCGCCTGTGGCGCCTATGCGCTGGGCGGCATTCCGGCCGCGGCGCTGGGCGCGCGAACCCTGCTGGTCCTGCCGGAGAAGGCCGTCGACGTGGCGCTCGGCCTCTTCTTCCTGGCGATGATCCCCGGCCGCCGCTGGCTGATCGCGCGGAACCTCAAGTTCGGCTTCTGGCACCTCGCCGCGGCCGGCGCCGTCATCGGCTTCCTGACCGGCATCGTGGTCTCGACCGGGCCGCTCAGCGTGCCCGCCTTCGCCGCCTACGGGCTGGTCAAGGGCGCGTTCATCGCCACCGAGGCGGCGGGCTCGCTCGCCCTCTACATCAGCAAGGCCGTTACTTTCCAGCAATTCGGCGCCCTGCCGCTCGACATCGTGATCAAGGGGCTGATCTCGGGCTCGTCGGTCATGGCCGGTACCTACACCGCGCGTTTGATCGTGGATAGGTTGAGCGTCGCCACTTTTCAGCGCCTGCTCGACATCGTAATGGCAATATCCGGACTGGCGCTCCTTTGGGCGGCCATTCGCTAAAGGAGTGCTTGATGAAGAAGATCGCCATGGCCGCCGCGACGGCAGCCCTCGCCCTGACCGCCGGCGCCTGCATGCAGCAGTCGACCCCGCAGCAGCTCAATACCACCAACGCCAATTCCCGGATTTTCATCGGCTCGCTGAGCTGCAACATCGCCGGCGGCACGGGCTACGTCCTGGGCTCGAACAAGACCATGGACTGCGTCTTCCTCGCCAACGACGGCGTGCACAGCGCGGAGTACACCGGCTCGATCACGAAGGTCGGCATCGACATCGGCTATACCAAGGCCGTGCACACGATCTGGCGCGTCTACTCGCTGGGATCGGCCCGCGGACCTCGGGATCTGAGCGGCAACTACATCGGCGAGCAGGGCACGGCCGCGGTCGGCAGCCAGGCCGGCGGCAACTGGATCTACGGCGGTCCCAATGCCGAGATCGGCATGATCGCCTCGGGCATCGTCAAGGACGCGGGCTACAATCTCGCGATGGGCATCGGCGAGATGTCGCTGAAGCTCAAGCCCTAAGCCCCACCGTCACGCCACCGCCGTCGCCGCCTGCAACCCGCAGCCGGCGACGGTCCGCCTTGGGCCGCCAAGCGGTGGCAGGCCGCCGACAGGCGCCGCGGGTCGCGCTATACTGCCAGCTGCTTTCGGCTCCACGGAGGATCGCATGCTGGCCAATACGACCCGGACTCTGACCGAGGCGCAGCGCGAACAGTGGGCGGTTGACGGCTACCTTCAAATCGAAGGGGCATTGAGCCCGGCGGAAGTCGACTTCTTCTCCGACCAGCTCGACCACGTGCGCACACAGCCGGGCTACGAGCCCGCGGCGACCGAGCTGCAGCGCGGCCACTACGCCTGGAAATTGCCCGACCAGAACAAGGACGCGTTCATGGACCGGCGCGACCTGCTTCCCTACCATCAGGCGTTCATCGACCTGATCGATCGGCCGGCCATCTTCGACCTGATCCTCGACCTGATGGGCCCGTACATCCAGTTCTCGATGAGCCAGGCGATCATCCGCGCCTCGACCGACATGTTCCCCGGCTACATCCATACGGACGGCGGCGAAGCGCAGAAGAGCATCCGCGTCACCGAGACCAGCCGGCCGCTCGCCGTGAAGGTGATGTACCTGCTGACCGACGTCACCGCGCCGGACAGCGGCAACTTCACGATCTTCCCCGGCAGCCACCTGCGGCCGTTCCCCGAGCGCGCTGAGCGCATTCCCGGCCCGAAGGCGCCGGGCACGGTGCCTCTGCTCGGCAAGGCGGGCGATGCCTATGTCTTCCCGCACGCGATCTGGCATGGCCCGTCGCCCAACCACTCCGGCAAGGCACGCAAGACCATCCTGTACAATTACTGCCAGATGTTCATGAAGCCCTACGATTTCGGCGGGCCGGTGAAGGCGCTGTTCGAACGCTGCACGCCGCGCCAACGCCGACTGCTCGGTGACCTCGGCCACGACTTCCGCCCCGGCGATTTCTTCTATGCACCGCTCGACCAGGAAGCACTGATGACCGGCCGCGCCTGACCGTTTGTCAGGGGATGGGCGTCAGGCGCTGGCGGCCTCGAGCTTGCAACCGGCGACGGTGATGCGGTGCATCAGCCGCCGCTCGCCGTGATAGTCGTTGGCGGCATAGTGCCAGGTGGCACGATTGTCCCAGAAGGCGATCGAGCCCTCACGCCAGCGGAAGCGGCAGGTGAACTCCGGCCGTGCCGCGTGCTGGTAGAGATGGTCGAGCAGCGGTTTGCTGTCCTCGACGCTCCAGTCCTCGAAGCGCAGGGTGAAGGCCCGGTTGACATAGAGCGCCTTGCGGCCGCTCAGCGGATGCCTGATCACGACCGGATGCACGACGTCGGCACCAGCCAGCTGCTGGTTGCCGTAGCGGCTGGCGCCCTCGGGATTCTGGTCGTTGACGCCGCCCTTGCCGAAGATGTGCGCCGAGCCATGGACGGCCCGCAGGCCTTCGAGCGTGCGCTGCAGTCCGGGCGAGAGCGTCTCGAAGGCGCGATACATGTTGGCGAACAGCGTGTCGCCACCCTCCTCCGGCAGCTCGCGCGCCAGCAGGATGGAGCCCATCGCCGGCTCCTGGTCGTAGCTGTGGTCGGTGTGCCAGCCGCCGCCGATATTGGTCTTCTGCTCGGGCTCCTTGCGCACCTCGGCGATCTCGGGGTGGCCCGACACAGGCTTGAAGAAGCGGTTGACGTCGATCGGCGCCCAGCGCCGCGCGAACGCGAGATGCTGCTCGGGCGTCAGCTCCTGGTCGCGGAAGAAGATCACGCCATGTTCGGTGAAGGCGCGTTGGACCTCGTCCCACTGGCGGTTGCTCATCGCCTTGAGATCGACGCCCAAGACCTCGGCGCCGCAGCCGCCGGTGAGCTTTCGAACCTGAACCGTTTCATCAGCCATGGTCTTTCCTCCCGGTCGAAGTCTAGCGCGGCTGCACGCCGAGCAGCAGCAACGCAATCGACAGCGTGAACACGCTGGCCGCCGTCGAGATGACGACGGCGTTGGTCGCCCGCGCCACGCCGATGCCGTACATCTGCGCCAGCAGGTAGACGTTGGCGCCGGCCGGCAGGGCGGCGTTCAGCGTCGTCACGGTAAGCCACAGCGGATCGAGCGGGAAGACGTAACGTCCCAGCGTCCACACCAGCAGCGGCAGCGCCGCCAGCTTGAAGACGGTGGCGACCGCGGCCGACTGCCAGTGCCCCCTGAGGCCGACATGGGCGAGCGAGGCGCCGACCATGATCAGGCCGCAGGGAGGTGCTGCCATCGCCAGCGCCTGCAGGATGCGGTCGATCACGACGGGCGTCGCGAGGCCGGGGACCAACCGCGTGAGCTCGCCCCAGGCGAGCCCGGCGAAGATCGCCGGGATGACGGGGTGCTTCAGCATGTTGAGCGCCGCCCCGCCCAGCCGGCCGAGCAGACGGCGGCGGACGCCGCCCGGGGCATCCATTTCCATCAGGAAAGACGAAAAGGTGAGCAGGATCAGCGAATGCACGCTGATGATCATCAGCAGCGGCACCAGCCCCTGCTCGCCGAAGGCGTAGGTGATGAAGGGGATGCCGATGCCGACGCCGTTGGAGAAGACGCCGCTCAGCGCCAGCACGGTGCGGTCGCCCATGCTCATGCCGGCGGCGCGGCCGAGCAGCATCAGCACGCCATAGAGCACGAAGATGGCGCCGAAGAAGACCAGCAGGATGTCGGGTTCGAGCGCCTCGATCCGCACCTTGGCCATCGAGCGGAAGAGCAGCGCCGGAAACAGCGCGTAGAAGGTGACGCCGGTCAGCCCGCGCAAACCCTCGGCGCTGAGCAGCGGCGAGCGGCCGATCACCCAGCCGACCAGCACCATGCCGAACACCGGCACGATGATGTCGACGATCGCGCTCATGCTCTGGTGGACCGCGGGCCTCTGGCCCGCTCATGTTCATGAGCGCGCGGGACGCGCGCGGTCCGGAAGAGCATGACGTTGAAGTTACGCCGCCATCGCGAGGTTGCTGTAGCGCGTCAGGTGATGCTGCTGGTTACCGAACATCAGGTCGATCATGGTCAGCCGCTTGAAGTAGTGGCTGACCGAGAGCTCGTCGGTGACGCCCATGCCGCCGTGCATCTGCACCGCGCTCTGGCCGCAGAACTTGCCCG
>JAUXRT010000496.1 GCA_030681635.1 Reyranella sp. | reverse complement strand
CCAAGGCCGAACCCGGCAAGCTCAACTTCGGCTCGGCCGGCAACGGCACCACGACCCATCTCGCCATCGTGCTGCTGGAGCAGGCGGCCAAGATCAAGCTCGCCCATGTGCCCTACAAGGGCGCGGCGCCGGCGGTGCAGGATCTCGTGGCGGGCCAGATCGACGGGCTGGTCGACAATCCGCCGCTGGTCGTCGGCCACATCAAGAGCGGCACCCTGACGGCGCTCGCCTGGGCCGCCCCGCAACGCCTGCCGATCCTGCCCGACGTGCCGACGGCGGCCGAGGCCGGCCTGCCGGGCTTCGAGGCCTCGTCGTGGTTCGCGCTGGTGGCGCCGGCCGGGACGCCCAAGGAGATCGTGGACCGGCTCAACGCCGAGACCGCGAAGATCCTGAAGGACCCCAAGATGGTCGAGCAGTTCGCCGCCCGTGGCGTGCGGCTGGTCGGCAATTCGGTGGCGTCGTTCACCGCGTTCATCCCGCCGGAGCGCGCCCGCTGGGGCGAGATCGTAAAAACCTCGGGCGTGAAGCTGGATTGATGAGCCTCTACCAGGTCCAGAAGCTGATCTACGAACTCAATCGCGATCCGCGCGCCCGCGAGCTTTTTTCCGCGGGCCGCGACGCGGTGCTGGCGGAGTATCAGCTCACGGACGAGGAGAAGGGCGCGCTTACCAAGCCTGATATCGGGTTGCTCTATGTGCTGGGTGTGAACGGCCAGCTCCTGATGCACTTCGCCGCCCTGCACAAGATCGAATGGCCCGACTATCTCGAGCGCATGCGACAGGGGCTGAAAGACCATGGCCAGGTGCGCGAGGGCGTCTACGCCGCCACCGGCTACGAAGGCGTCGAGGCGCATGACGCCCGCCTCAAGCAAGAACGGGAGAAGCGTTGATGCCTCTGGTCTATTGCGGCGCCTGCAGCCACGCCCCCGGCATCACCGCCCGCGCCGAACGTGCCGACACCCAGACGCGCCAGGCGCTGGAGGGCGCTTTTAGGCGCATGGGCGACGAGATCCGCGCCACGAAGCCCGATGCCCTCGTGGTGATCGCGGCCGAGCACTTCGCCAATTTCTTCATGAACAACATGCCGGCCTTCGCCATGGGCATGGCCGACAGCTACGAGGGGCCGATCGAGGACGAGGCGTTCCTCCGCATCAAGCACACCACGGTGCCGGGCAACAAGGCCCTGTCCAAACGGCTGATCGAGAAGGTGATGCAGACCGTGGACGTCGCCTATGCTGAGGAATGGAAGTTCGATCACGGCATCTCGGTGCCGCTGCATTTCCTGACGCCCGACTACGATCTCCCGATCATCCCGGCCAACATCAACTGCCAGGGACCGCCGCTCGCCCCCCTCGCGCGCGCCTGGGCCTTCGGCGAGGCGCTTCGCACGGCAGCGGATTCCGTGCCCGAGCGCATCGCGCTCATCGGCACCGGCGGCATCTCGCATTGGCCGGCGACGCCCGATTCGGGAAAGATCAATGCCGACTGGGACCAGGAATTCCTGCGCCGCTGGTCGGCCAACGACCGCGAGGCGCTGCTCTCCTACACCGACGCCGAGACCTACCGCGACGCGGGCCAGGGCGGGTTCGAGATCAGGACCTTCATCGCCGCCGCGGCGGCGGCCAAGGGCGCCAAGGGGACGGTGCAATTCTGCGAGCCGGTGCCGATCTTTGCCGTGAGTTGCACGATCGCGCGGATGGCGGTTGCGGCCTAGGTCCTCTTCCGGAACGTCACGACCAGCACGTCGCGATAGGCGGGCAGGGCGGGGTTTTCCGGTTCAACCGGCGTCACGCCGTGAAAACAGCGCCGATCGTCGACCAGGGCGGCGTCGAGCGGGTCGGTGAGGGTAAAACTGCCCAGCGCCCGCTTGTCGAGATCGTGCACCGTCGTGGTGCCGCTTCGGATGTTGCGGCGGTCGATCAGCAGCACCAGCACATAGTCGACGCCGTCGCGGTGCATGCCCTCGGGCGTCGGCTTGCCGTTCTGGCCGGGCTTGGCTTCGATGCGGAACTGATGGACTTCGACGTGCCACTTGATGGCGTCGGGCGCGAGCTTGCTGAAGAGGGCACGGCAGTATTCCAGGATGGTGCGCATCGAGGCGCCATCGCCGATCTCGTCGGCCACCGGCTTGAACCAGCGCTCGATGCCGCCGTTCAGCGTGTTGTAGTCGAGTCCCTGATAGTGCGGCTGGTGCGCGCCGCGCACGATCGGCCCCTGCCGTTCGGCGGCGTAGACGCCAAACCGCCGGCGGCGGTAGCGGCCGCCGTCACCCATGTAGGTGTCGACGTCGAGATCGCCCCAGCTCTGGGCGAATTCCGGCCAGTCGGCCAGCGCCCCGAAGCGCACGAAGGCGGTGCGCATGTCCGAGGCTTCGACAAAGGCATATCCCGCGCGGGCCACCGCGTTGCGGATGCCCGTGGCGTTCTGCAGGCCGGTTCCGATTTCGCTCATGCCAGGAGCCTATCACCACGTCACGGGACTGCCACATGAGCTAAAGTCAGGGCCGACCCGGAGGAAAACGATGCCATATGCCAGGACCGACGACGGCGTGAATCTCCATTACGAGGAAACTGGAGCGGGAGTGCCCATCGTCTTCGTCCACGAGTTCGCCGCCGACCATCGCTCGTGGGAAATGCAGATGCGCCATTTCGGCCAGCGCTATCGCGCCATCACCTACGGCGCCCGCGGCTACCCGCCGTCCGACGTGCCGGAGAAGGCCGAGAGTTACAGCCAGGAACGCGCCACCGACGACATCGCCGCGGTGATGGATCACCTCAAGATCGACAAGGCGCATATCGTCGGCCTGTCCATGGGCGGTTTCGCCAGCCTGCATTTCGGCCTCCGGCACCCCAAGCGTGCCTTGTCGCTGGTCGTGGCCGGCGTCGGCTATGGCGCCGAGAAGGACCAGCAGGCCAGGTTCAAGGCCGAGGTCGAGGTGGTGGCCAAGTCGCTGCTGCAGGAAGGCATGGCGGCCTTCGCCGAGAAATACGCCTATGGACCCACGCGCGTGCAGTTCGAGAACAAGGACCCGCGCGGCTTCGCCCAGTTCAAGAAGGAACTGGCCGAGCACTCGGCGCTGGGCTCGGCCAACACCCAGATCGGCTGCCAGGGCCGGCGGCCTTCGCTCTACGATCTCGTCGAGAAAATGCGCGCCATGACGGTACCGACCCTGGTCCTGACCGGCGACGAGGACTGGCCGTGTCTCGCGCCCTCGCTGCTGATGAAGCGCGAGATTCCCTCGGCGGCGCTGGCGGTGATGCCGAACTGCGGCCACACCATCAACCTGGAGGATCCCGACCAGTTCAACCGGATCGTCGGCGACTTCATCGTCCAGGTCGATGCCGGCCGCTGGCCCAGGCGCGACCCGCGCGCCATGAGCACCTCGATCACGGGGATGAAGTCCTAAGCCGCCGCCTTAAGCCGTGAGGCCGCCGTCGCAGACGAATTCGGAGCCGGTCGAGAAGGTCGATTCGTCGGACAGCAGGAACAGGATCATGTTGGCGACCTCGTCGGCGCGGCCGAGGCGGCCCAGCGGATGAAGCTCCTCGAGCGCCTGCCGGCCGCTCATGTTGCCGGCGTTCTGCTCAAGCCGGGGCGCGATCATCGGCGTGTCGATGTAGCCCGGATGCACCGAGTTGCAGCGGATGTTGTATTTCATCTGGGCGCAATGCAGCGCCACGTTCTTGGTAAGCGTCCGTACCGCGCCCTTGCTGGCCGAGTAGGCCATGGCATGGGCGGCACCACGCAGCCCGAGGACCGAGGAGATGTTGACGATCGAGCCGCCGCCCACTGATCCGCCGACAGGGGCCTTCATGGCGCCGATGGCCGACTTGCAGCCGAGGAACGTGCCTAGCGAATTGATGTCGTTCACGCGGCGGTATTCCTCGAGCGAGCAGTCCTCGATGCTGCTGCGCACGCCGACGCCAGCCGCGTTCAGGAGACCATGGAGGCCGCCGAACGTTGCCACGGTCGCCTCGACGGCGGCTTGCCAGTCCGCCTCCTGGGTGACGTCGAGCGGCACGAAATGCGCCGCGGCGCCCAGTTCCGCGGCAAGCGCCCGGCCTTTGGCCTCGTCGCGGTCGGCCAGCACGGCCTTGCCGCCTTCGCGCACGACGAGACGGGCGGTCGCGGCCCCGATGCCAGATGCGCCGCCACTGATCAGGACGACCTTGTCTTCAAGGCGGGGCAAGGAGCGACCTCCTCATCAGACCGGATGTGATGCCGCCGTCGGCCACGATCTCGGCGCCGGTCATGAAGCTCGAACGGTCCGAGGCCAGGAACAGAATGACTTCGCCCAGTTCGCTCGCTTCGGACATGCGGCCGATCGGGTGGCGGGCGCCGATGAAGGCCTTGCCCTGGGCATGGCCCACCATCTGCCACAGCGGATTGAAGATCGCCGTGTCGACGCCGCCCGGATGCACCGAGTTGCAGCGGATGTCGTATTTCTGCTCGGCGCAATGGAGCGCCACACTCTTGCTCAAGAGCCGGACGGCGCCCTTGGCGGCGGTGTAGGCGGTGGGTCCGGCCGAGCCGATCAGGCCGGCGATGGAGGAGATGTTCACGATCGAGCCTTTTACGGCGGGCTTGCCCGGGCCGGTCTTCTTCATGCCTTCGATCGCGTACTTGCAGCCGAGGAACACGCCTTCGGAGTCGACCGCCTGCACCTTCTGCCAGGTCTCGACCGTCGTCGTCTCGATGGTGCCCGAGCCGCCGGAAATGCCGGCATTGTTGACCATGATGTCGAGGCGGCCGTCGCGCTTCAGCACGTCGGCGAGCAGGGTCTTCCAGGACTCTTCCGACGTGACGTCATGGGCGACGAAGCGGCCGGGGCCGTCCCTCTTGGCATTGGGGCCTTCCTGCAGGTCGGCCACGATGACCGTGGCGCCAGCCGCCGCCAACAGCACTGCCGACGCCGCGCCGATGCCCGAGGCGCCGCCGGTGACGATCGCCACCCGTCCGGAAAGTTCACCGCTCATGTCCGACGAACCATAGCCGAGGAGCAGGCAACTGCAGTAGCCTCGTGTGCAGGGAGGATCGCATGGCGAAGCTCAGAGGACTTCTTTTCGGCGCGGTCGCGTCTTTCATCGTGGCGGCGTGCACCCAGACGGCCGGTGGCCCGCCGCCCGGCCTCACCGCGGCGCAGGGCTTGGCCTACTGCACCACGCTTGCGACGCTGTATTCCGAATATGTCGGCAGCACCGGGGATGACCTCGGCACCACCTACAGTGGCGGTGAAGAAGCCGATCTCCGCGCGCGCTTCGCCATCGCCGAATGCGAGGAGGGCAATACGGCCAAGGGGATACCGACGCTGCAGAACAGGCTGCGCGACGCACGGGTCAACGTCCCGCCGGCGCCGGCGACCTGAACCCGGTGACCTGAGCAAAGAAAAGCCCGGGCGGTTGCCCGCCCGGGCCTGGCATTTCGGAAGAGGCAGCTGCCCTAGAAGAGCAGGTCGCCCTTGACCAGCACCCAGCGGCCGTTCTTGACCTCCTGCACCTGGGTGATCGTCGTCGCCAGGTGGTTGGTCTTGGAGAACTTGGTCGGCGGCGAGGCGAAGATGTCCTGATAGACGCTGCCCGACTCGAGAGCGTCGAGGAACTTCTGTCCCGTCAGGTCCTTGCCCGCGACCTGGGCGTAGTGGGCGAAGGTCATCACCGTGTTGTAGCCGATGACGGCCTGGCTGTTCGGCTCGACATTGAACTTCTTGAAGTAGGCCTCGCACCACGCCTTGACCGCGCCGGTCGAGGTGTCGCGGTAGGGGATCACGAAGCCCGCCGCGGCGTAGAGGCCTTCGACCAGCTCCTTGCCGAGCGCGGGGATCTCCAGGACGTTGACCGGCGTGGCACCGAGCCAGGTCGGCGCGAAGCCGATCTTCTTGGCTTCGGCCATCAGGCCGATCGTCTCGCGGATGACCGTGCCCATGACCACGAGGTCGCAGCCGTCGGCCTTGAGCTTGGCAGCCTGGGCGCTGAAGTCGGAGGCGCCACGCTTGTAGGTCGTGACCGACGCCGGCTTGATCTTCATCGCCTCGAGCTGCAGCGTGAAGCCGTCGAACACGTTCTTACCGTATTCGTCGTCCTGATACATGATGCAGGCGCCCTTGGGCTTCTTCCATTCGACCATGTACTTCACCGCCGCCCGGGTGCTCTCGACGTAGGGCAGCAGGTTGTTGAACTTCAGCCGCTCCTGCGGCTTCTTGGGGTCGAACTTGAAGGTGAATTCGGCCGCCGTCAGCGGGAAGAGCTGCGGCACGCCGGCATCGAACAGGACGTCCTGCGAGGCCAGCACCGTGGGCGAGCCCATCGGGCCGACCATGGCGAACACCTTGTCCTTCTCGACCATCTTCTGGCTGGCCAGCACGGCCTTCTTCGGGTCGTACTGGCTGTCCTCGGAGACCAGGCGCAACTTGCGCCCGTTGATGCCGCCCTTGGCGTTCACCTCGTCGACCCCGAGCTGCATCCCGTTGAGCACCGGCACGCCCCACACCTTGATCGGACCGCTGAGATCCTGGTGGGTGCCGATGACGATCTCGGTGGCTGTGATGCCCTGATTGGTGACCTTGGTCTGTGCGAACGCCGGCAGGGCGGCGAGGCCGACCGCGGCGCCCAGCAGGGCCGGTTTCAAGACGTTAAGTCTCATAGCGTTGCCTCCTAAATACGGCGCCCGTTTCTAGATAGGGGAGAAGCGGGCGCCGACCCCCTCCCATCCGGTGTTTCCCGGCTTGACGGCAATATGCCATGCCTGCGGCCAAATTAAAGACCCGGCGCGGTGTCCGATCACGCCGCCTGGGCGCGATACATGGCATCGATCTCCGGTTTGTATTTCGTGTTCACGAAGCTCCGCTTCAGCTTCATGGTCGGTGTCAGCTCCTCATCCTCGGGCGTCAGCTGCTGCTCGATCAGGAAGAACCGCTTGATGGTCTCGACCCGGGCGAAGTTGGCGTTGACCCGCTCGATCTCCGCCCAGATCAGGTCCTGGACCTCCTTGGCGCGGCACAGGCTGGCGTAGTTGGTGAAGGGCACGTCGAGGTCCTGGGCGAACTTCTCGACCGTCTCGCGTTCGATCATCACCAGGCAGGTGAGGTAGGGCCGCTTGTCGCCGATCACCACGGCGTCGCTGATGTAGGGCGAGAACTTGAGCAGGTTCTCGATCTCCGAGGGCGTGATGTTCTTGCCGCCGGCCGTGATGATGATGTCCTTCATCCGGTCCGTGACCTTCACGTAGCCTTCGTTGTCGATCATGCCGACGTCGCCGGTGTGCAGCCAGCCTTCCTTGTCGACGGTCTCCGCGGTCTTCTCCGGCTGGTTCAGGTAGCCCATGAACACGAAGTCGCCCTTGATCAGGATCTCGCCGACCGGCGAGATCTTGACCTCGCCGTACGGGACTGACTTGCCGACCGTGCCGAGCTTGATGGCATTGGCGGGCATCGCCGTGGCCAACCCGCAATTCTCCGTCTGGCCGTAGACCTCGTACATGTCGAGACCCAGCGCCAGGTACCAGCGGATCAGCTCGGGTGCGATCGGCGCGGCACCGGTGAACAGCCAACGGCAGCGGTCGAGCCCGATCATCCGGCGGATGTTCTTCAGCACCAGCCAGTAGCCAATCTGGAAGCGCAGTTTTTCGAACGCCGAGGGTTCGCGTTGCGCCAGGCGGGCGTCGGCCACGGCCAAGCCCGCTTCGATCGCTTTCTTGTAGGCCCAGCGCTGCAGCGGCGTGGCATCCTTGAGCGCGATCATGATGCCCGAATAGAACTTCTCCCAGACCCGCGGCACGGCGCCGAACAGGGTCGGCTGCACCTCGCGGATATTGTCCGGCACCGTCTCGGGGCTCTCGGCGAAGTTGCTGCACACGCCGGTGGCGATCGAGTAGTAGCTGCCGGCGACGCGTTCGGCGACATGGCAGAGCGGCAGGAAGGCCAGCCGTTCGTCGCCTTCGTACCAGGAGAGCGCGAGCTCGGGGTGCATGCAGTTCGCCATCGTGTAGACCACGTTGCGATGGCTGTGCATGGCACCCTTCGGCGGTCCCGTCGTGCCCGAGGTGTAGACCAGAATGGCGAGGTCGTCGGGCTTGCGTGAGGTCACCAGCTCGTCGAACAGGCGGTCCTTGCCGTTGGCATAGTTGCGGCCGGTCGCCATGAATTCGTCGAGCGACACGACCATGGGATCGCTGAAGGTGGTGAGGCCTTCCATGTCGAACACCACGATCTTCTTCAGCGTCGGGCAGCGTCCGCGGACCTC
>JAUXRT010000275.1 GCA_030681635.1 Reyranella sp. | reverse complement strand
GACTAAACTTGAAGCATCCTGCAACACCTCATGCTGAGGAGCGACCCGCAGGGTCGCGTCTCGAAGCATGGGCCACAAAGCGCGTTCCGTGGCCCATCCTTCGAGACGGCCGCTATGCGGCCTCCTCAGGATGAGGTCTGTGGTGTCAAAGAAGTCTGAAATGATTCGATCTCAATCGGAAAGACTCTAGGCGTCCCGAGGGACGGATTGTGGCCAAAGGGTGTTGTCTGTGCCTGCACAGGAACAACCGACCAGCAGTCGAGTTGACTCCTGTGACAGCAAAGGAGGCCCACCATGAGATCCATCGGTATCGTGGCGGTGGCGGCACTTGCCGCGGCCGCCGGAGGGTGCGCGTCGGACCCTTACTACGCGCGCAGCAACGCCTATCAAGCGCCGGGTTATGGCTACGCGTCTCAATCGCCGAACTATGCCTACTCGCCGGCGCCCCGCTACGCATCGGCGCCGCCGGGCTACTACCAAAACACGAGCTACTATACCTATCCGGCGCCGCAATCTTCCTCAGCGAGAACCTACGACGGCTACTGGGACTATCAGCGCAACTATCGGGGCATCAGTTCGAGCCCGGAATTCAGCCGGATGTAACGCGACGCTAGCTTAGCGCCGCACGGACGGTGGCAGCGACCTTGTCCACCGTGTCGGGTTCGACGTGAGGTCCCATCGGCAGGCTGAGGACGGTTTCCGCCAGTTCCTCGGCCAGCGGATAGCTGCCCTTGCCCTGCTTCAAGTCGGCGTAAGCCTCCTGAAGATGGGGCGGGATGGGATAGTGGATCAGCGAGCCGATGCCGGCCTTGTCGAGCGCCTTGACGAGGTCGGCGCGACGCCCCCCGCCATCGAGGATGCGGACGACGTAGAGATGCCACACCGGCTCCGCCCATTGCGGCGCCCGCGGCAGACCGAGGCCCGGGATGCCGGCCAGCTTGTCGTCGTAGCGCGCGGCGACCAGGCGGCGGCGCTCGTTCCACTCATCCAGCTTGGGCAGCTTGACGCGCAGAAAGGCCGCCTGCAGCTCGTCGAGCCGTGAATTGTAGCCGCGCTCCAGGTTCACGTATTTCACCCGGCTGCCGTAATTGCGCAGCACGCGCAGCCGCTCGGCAAGACCGGGATCATCGGTCGTGACCGCCCCGCCATCGCCATAGGCGCCGATGTTCTTGGTCGGGAAGAAGCTGTGGGCGCCGGCATGGCCGATGGATCCGGCCCGCCGGCCACGCACCTTCGATCCCTGCGCCTGGGCCACGTCCTCGATCACCTTGATCCCCTGACGATCGGCCAGCGCCATGATGGCGTCCATGTCGGCCGGCTCGCCATAGAGATGCACCGGCATGATCGCCCGGGTGCGCGGCGTGATCGCCTCGGCGATGCGGTCGGGATCGATGTTGGGACCGGCGGGTGTCGGCTCCACCGGCACGGGCTTGGCGCCCACTGCCGTCACCGCAAGCCAGGTCGCGATGTAGGTGTTGGACGGCACGATGACCTCGTCGCCGGGGCCGACGCCCCAGGCGCGCAGCACGAACTCCAGCGCCTCCAGCCCGTTGGCGAGCCCGACACAGTGCTTCGTGCCGCAGAACGCCGCGTACTCGGCTTCAAAGGCCTCGACCTCCTTGCCGAGCACATACCAGCCGGACTCCATCACGCGGGCCTAGGCGGCATCGAGTTCCGGCTTCAACTCGGCGTAGATCGGCTTCATGTCGAGAAAGGGGATCATGTCGTCCTGCCCGCGGCTACGCGCTTGAAGGTCTCGTAGTCGCGCAGATACTCGGCCTCGTCGTAAAGCGTCGAGGCGATGACCAGGATCACCGCCTGCGGCGTGAAATCCGTGAGCTCATGCCAGACGAGCGGGCCGATATGGACAGCCCGCGAAGGATCGTCGAGCACCACCGTCTCCTTCACCTTGCCGTCGTCCAGGTGAACCTTGCAGGAACCATTCAACAGCAGGGTGACCAAGTGCGATTCGAGATGGCCGTGACGGCCACGCCACTGGCCGGGCGCGATGTGATGGAGCCAGAAAAGACGCTTCGGCACGAAGCCGAGCTTGTCGTCGAACGCCAGGAAGTTGACCTGGCCGCGCGCATCGGCGGCGCCCGGGACCGAGATCCAGCGGCAGCCATGTGTTTTGAGTGTGGGATTGGTCATCGTCGGAAAGTCTATCTCAGCGGTGTGTCGTCTGCAGCTTGCGCCATTGCATGTAGACCACGCCGCTCAATGCCACGAGGCCGCCCACGATCTGATAGGCATTGGGCATAAAGCCATAAGCCATTGACCACAATATGGCGAAGAACGGCACGAGGTTCACCCAGAGCGAGGCCACGGCGACCCCGAGGCGGCTCGCCCCCACGTTCCAGAAGTAGCCGCCCAGGGCGCTCGCGAACACCGCGACGGCCAGGAGCTGGGTCCATGCCCAGGGGTCGGTCACGGTGAATGGCGAATGTGTCCAGCCCAGCCAGATCAGCACGAGGGTGAGCATCATCATCCAGCTCATGGCCGACAGCGACGCGACATAGGTGCGGTGAAGCTGACTCGCCCGCTCGAACCACGCCTGCGCCTTGAGGCTGTAGAGCGTCCACAGGGCGTTGGAGAGCAGCACCACGATCTCGCCGCCGCCCAGGGTGACGGAACCACTGCCGAGGAGGCTGCCCGAAACCAGGATCGCACCGCCCAGCAGGGTCAGCCCCAGTGCGATGGCGAAGCCGGGATCGAAGCGGGCGCCGGTCAGCATGCGAACGGTCACCGCCGAAACCAGCGGGCCCGCGACCTGCACCGCTGCCGCAGAGATCGGATTGCTGAACTGGATACCCAGCGTATAGAGCACGAAGAAGCCGCTCATCATCAGGCCAAGCAGGGCGAAGCGGCGCAGGCCGATGTCGATGCGGAGTCCGCGCACGCCCTCGATCATCGCCACCAGCGCCGCCAGGATAAAGGCGCCCGCCGCCGTCCGGATTGCCGACATCGGGACCAGGTCGAAATAGCCCAGCATCACCTTCGACACCGGCACGTTGGCGCCCCAGCTTACGCCCACGAACACCATGGCCGCGAAAGCGCCCAGCAGGTGGCGGTGCTCGCGGGCGATCATCCTGCCCGCCGGGCGGCCCGCGCCGCCCGCATCTGGCGGATCTGCAACTGCGCGATGCCGCCCATCACGACGGCGCCGCCCGCGAGCTGCAGCCAGCTCGGCTCGAAGCCCATCAGGGCGGCGAGACCGATGGCAAAGACCGGTGCGGAGTTGGAGAACAGCGAGGCCACCGGCACGCCGACCAGCGACACGCCGGTGTTCCACAGCAGCACCGCCACGGCGACACCCAGCACGCCGATCCAGACCAGCATGCCGCCTTCGATCGGCGTCGGCGCCCGCGTCGGCAGGTCGAGGCCGATTGTTGCCCAGACGACGAGGCAGACCACGGCCAGCAGTACGCTCGCCACGCTCGAGGTCAGCGCCGACAACGCCATCTGGCCGCGATCGGCCAGCCATTGCTGGGCGCGGATCGAGTACCAGCTCCAGCAAAGCTGGGCGATCACCAGCAGGAGTTCGCCGCCCTCGATCCCGAGACCGCCGCCGGCGCGCCCGGGTGTGCCCAGCACGACGAGCACGCCGCCGCCGACCACCAGCACGAGGGTCAGATAGAATCCCGGTGGCGGCACGGCATGCAGCAGCACGCGCGACAGGATGGTGGCCCAGATCGGCCCGCACATCAGGACGATGGCGGCCGTGGCGGGATGGGCGTTCGCGACGCCGAAGGTGTAGAGCACCGAGAAGGCCGTCATCGCCGCCCCAAGGCGGAACAGACGGCCCGGCTGCAGCGGCCGCGGCGCAGCGGCGGGCGGCGTGCTGCACAGGACCGCGAGCCACAACACCGGCAGGCCGAGCACATAGCGTGCCCATGACAGCAGCCACTTGTCGTAATGCTCCGCCAATGCCGCCAGCACCGGAATCATCGAACCCCAGATCAGCGCCGCCAGGAGCAGCACCAGGGTCGCGCGCCGGAGCGCGCCGGTGGACGGGTCGGTCACGCGGATCGCCGGCTCAGCCGGCGGTGCGGCGGCGCACCGCTTCGTAGCCGACGCGGCAATCCTTGTAGACGTCGGGCTTCTCGGTCGAGACACGCGCCTCGATCACGCCGGGCTGGCCCAGGCAAAGGTCCAGGATCGCCTCGACCAGCGTCTCCTGCAGGTTGAAGTGCCGGCTCTTGGCCAGCGCCACGATGCCGTCGTGCACGACATCGTAGTTCAGTACGTTGGCGATCCTGTCGCCGTGTGCGCCTTCGGCGGCACCCAGCAGGAGATCGACGTTGACGACGACGGTCTGCGGCCCGTCCTTCTCGAAGTCGTGAATCCCGATCGAGACCTGCAGTCGAAGGTCGCGGATGAAGATGCGGCGTTCCATCTCGGGGGCCATCTCGGAGGTCATGTCACTTTTTCTTCTTGTCGAAAGCGATGTCGCGCGGCCGTCCGGTCAGATGCTCGCCGCTGTCGACGAGCAGCGTATCGCCGGTATAGCTCGGGGTCGCCACGATAAAACGGAGCGCCCGCACCAGGTCGTCGGTGGTGACGCCGACGCCCAGCGGATTGGCGGCATGCTGGGCGGCAAAGCGGGCGTCGGTCTGGCTGCCGCTGCGCAGCGTGAGACCGGGGGCGATACCGGCCACCCTGAGACGCGGCGCGAACGACTGGGCGAGAAGCGTGGTGAGCCCGTGCAGCCCGATCTTGGAGAGGGTGTAGGTCAGGAAATCCGGATTGAGATTGAAAAGCTTCTGGTCGAGCACGTTCACGATCAGGCCGGTCTCGCCCTCCGGGAGCTGCCGCGCCAGCGCCTGAGACAGCAGCAATGGGGCACGCAGGTTGATCGCCATGTGCAGGTCGAAATCAGCGGCGCTGGCGGTGGGGGCACGATCGAGCTTGAACAGCGAGGCGTTGTTCACCAGGCAGGTGAGCCGCACGCCGCGGACCCGGCATTTGCCGACCAGAGCTTCGGCCTGGCGGGCCGACGAGAGGTCGGCGCGCACGGCCTTGGCGCGACCACCCGCCTTGGTGATGGCCGCCACAGTCGCCTTTGCGCCGGCGGCGGAGCGGTTGTGATGCACGAAAACGAAATAGCCATCGGCCGCCAGCGCCATCGCCAGCGCACGGCCGATCCGCAATCCCGCCCCGGAGACCAACGCGCCCTTCATGCTGCGAAACCCGCCTTTTCGTGACTAAAAGAACGGCGGGTTCTAGCATGGGGGCATGAGTTCGTCCCCGTTCGAAACTGTCGACTGCGTTGTGATCGGTGCAGGCGTCGTGGGCCTTGCTGTCGCCCGCGCCCTTGCCCTTGCCGGCCGTGAGGTCATCGTGGTGGAGGCCGCCGAAGGCATCGGCACCGAGACCAGTTCGCGCAATTCCGAGGTCATCCACGCCGGCATCTATTATCCCAAGGGCAGCCTGATGGCGCGGACCTGCGTCGAAGGCCGCCACCTGCTCTATGCCTATTGCGCCGAGCATGGGGTGCCGCATCGCAATTGCGGCAAGCTGATCGTGGCGACCAATGCCGCCGAGAGCGAGAAGCTCGCCGAGATCAAGGGCCGCGCCGAGGCCAACGGCGTCGAGGGCATGCGCCTGCTCGGCGCCGACGAGGCAAAGGCGATGGAACCCAACCTGGTCTGCACGGCGGCGTTGCTGTCGCCCGCCACCGGCATCGTCGACAGCCATTCCTACATGCTGGCCCTGC
>JAUXRT010000495.1 GCA_030681635.1 Reyranella sp. | reverse complement strand
GGGGCACCACCGGCACCGATCCCGGCGAGTACAACATCGTGCACAACGTCGTCACCGACGACGACGGCTGGGTCTATGTCGCCGATCGCGAGAACCACCGCGTGCAGGTGTTCGACGGCAACGGTAAGTACGAGGCGCAGTGGAACAACATGCACCGGCCTTGCGCGCTTTACTGCTGCGGCGGCAAGAATCCACGGTTCATCATCGGCGAGCTGGGACCGGGGATGCCGGTCAATACCCACCACAGGAATTTGGGGCCGCGGCTGGCCATCGTCGACAAGCACGGCAAGACGCTCGCGCGGCTGGGCGGCGAGCACGGCCCGGGCCAAGAGATCGGCCGCTTCCTGTCGCCGCACGGGCTCGCGGTCGATTCGAAGGGCGACATCTATGTCGGTGAGGTGAGCTACACCAACTGGCCGAGCACCCATCCCGGCGTGCCGATGCCGAAGTACCTGCGTTCGCTGCAGAAGCTTGAAAAGGTCACGTGATGGAGCCTGCCGGCCGCCTGCACCTGATCGGCAGCATCCCGCTCGACAACAGCGAGCAGGTGTTCCGTACGCTGGCAGGCGAACTTGGGCCCTTCCTCAGGCGCATGCCCGACGGCGAGACCGGCGAGCGCTCGCGCTGGGTCTATTTCCAGCGCCAGATGCTGCTCGACCATCCGGCGATGGAGATCGACCCCACGGTGCCGCCCTACAAATTCATCCAATGGGACGGCAAGGTCGTGCGCGAAGTCGAACAGGTACGCTTCAAACCTGGTGTCGATCCGGCCACCGTCGTGTTCGAGACCGGCTACGACAAGGCGGCGCTGGCTTCCTGGGAAATCTTCAAGCGGCTGCGGACGGCCGGCGCCATCGCCCGGCACACGCGCTTCCAGGTCTGCCTGCCGACGCCGCAGGCCAGCGGCTATCTCTATGTCAGCGGCCCGGCGCGCGAGACCTATTTCGATGTCTACGAGCGCGCGCTGAAGGCCGCGCTGGCCAATATCGTGGCCGGCATCCCCGCCGCCGATCTCTCGATCCAGTGGGACGTCTGCCAGGAAGTGCTGGCCTTCGAGAACTATTTCAAGGACCGGCCGGCACACTACAAGAAGCAGATCTTCGAGATGCTGGGCCGACTGGGCGACGCTGTGCCCGGAGGCGTCGAGATGGGCTACCACCTTTGCTACGGCTCACCGCGCGACGAGCATCTGGTGCAGCCCAGGGACTCCGCGATCCTGGTCGAGATGATGGATGGCATTGCGGCGGCCACGACGCGGTGCATCGACTTCCTGCATATTCCTGTTCCCAAGGACCGCACCGACGAGGCCTACTACGCGCCGCTCAAGAGCTGGAAGAGGCCGGCGGGAACCAAACTCTATCTCGGATTGCTGCACCATGACGACGATGCCGGCGACAAGGCCCGCATTGCCGTGGCGCGGCGGTTCACGGACGATTTCGGCCTGTCAGCCGAGTGCGGCTGGGGCCGCAC
The DNA here is from genome assembly GCA_030681635.1 of Reyranella sp. Lineage (GTDB taxonomy): Bacteria > Pseudomonadota > Alphaproteobacteria > Reyranellales > Reyranellaceae > Reyranella. Next base: position 9,453 of record JAUXRT010000495.1, on the reverse strand, counting down.
TGAACCCGGGCGCCTGCCCGGGTTGCTGAAGGGTCATCGTGTTGCTGCGGAGGGATTGTGATGGTTGAACGGATTCTGGTGGTCGGCCCCAAGGACACGCTGTCGATGGTCGACGATCTCGCGCCGAAGGGCTTCGAGATCGTGAAGGCGCTGCACAACTCGCCGGAGCAGAAGGCGGCGCTGCCGGGTACCCATTACTTCGTGGGCTTCATACAGCAGTACGTGAACCCGCAGCTCTTCAAGGACGCGCCGCACCTCAAGCTCATCCAGATGCTGAGCGCCGGCTACGACAAGGCCGACCACGAAGCCGCGCGCAAGAGCAAGGTGCCGCTGTGCGCCAATGGTGGCGCCAATTCGACCGCGGTGTCGGAGCACGCGATGCTGCTGGCGCTGGCCGTCTCGCGCCGGATCATCATCCAGCACACCAACGTCACGGCCGGCCGCTGGCACGGCAACTCGCCGCCGCAGGTCCATGAGGTGCGCGACCGCGTGATGGGCATCATCGGCCTCGGCACGATCGGCAAGAAGGTGGCGCGGCTCGCCCTCGCCTTCGGCATGAAGGTGCACTACTACGACATCTCCCGCCTCAAGGAGGAGCAGGAGGACGCGCTGGGCGTCCGCTTCCGCCTGCTGCCCGAGATCCTGCGGACCTCCGACATCGTCTCCCTGCACGTGCCGCTGAACGACAGCACGCATCACCTGATCGGCCCGCAGGAACTCGCCATGATGAAGAAGAGCGCCGTCATCGTGAACACCTCACGCGGCCCGGTGATCGACGAGAAGGCGATGACCGAGGCGCTGTCGAAGGGCAATCTGTTCGGCGCCGGCCTCGACGTCTTCGACGAGGAACCGACGCCGCCCGACAACCCCCTGCTCAAGCTCGACAACGTCGTGCTGACGGCCCACCTGGCCGGCCCGACCTGGGAAAGCAACATCACCCGCCTGCGCAACGGCTTCGACAATGTCCAAAGAGTTGCCCGCGGCGAACCCGCACTCTGGGTCGTCCCCGAACTGCTCTGATGTCCGGATCGCGAAGTCGTCTCTAGGCCGATTCGAGCGGGTCCTTGTAGGTCTCCCGGAAGCGCAGCAAGGCCACGAAGGTGATCGCGGCGGCTGCCATGATCATGAAGGCGGGGCTGTAGTCGTTGCCTGTGCGCTCGACCAGCCAGGTCGCCACCAGGGGACTGAGTCCGCCCACGATCCCCAGGGTGACGTTGTAGCCCAGCGCAATCGCCGTGCAGCGCACGGCCGCCGGGGCTGCCTCGACCATGAGGGTCGGCTGCGTGCCGACGAAGGTGCCGACGGCCACGACGAACCCCATCTGTCCCAGGAGCACGAGCGCAGGATCGGCGCTGTGCATCAGCCAGAAGAACGGCCAGGCTCCTGCGAAGCCGAACACGACGGCGCCCAGCATCACCGGCTTCCGCCCAAAGCGATCCGTCACCCAGCCCATCAGGATCATGAGCGGCAGCAGCGCCGCCATGCTGATGGTGTTGATGCCGAGCGCGTGCGCCGGCGCGATGCCGTCGACCAGTTCGAGCCAGCTCACGATGTAGACGAACATCAGGTAGAAGCCGACCGAGTTGAAGACGGACAGCGCCGCCAGGCGCCCCAGCAGCGGGCCGTGGTTGCGCATCGTCTCGAGCAGCGGCGAGCGCGCCGCCTTTTGGGCCTTGGGCGCTTCCTGGACATGGCGCCGGAGAATGAAACCCGCCAGGCCGACCAGCAGACCGAGCACGAACGGGACGCGCCAGCCCCAGGCCTCCACGGCCTCGGCCGACATGGTCGAGGCCAGCAGCGCACCGGTCGCGGAGCCCAGCAGGATGCCGCCGACCGCGCCGCAGCCGGCCATGGCGCCGATCAGGCCGCGCCGGCCCGGCGGCGCGCGCTCGACCATGAAGACGATCGAGGTCGTGTATTCACCGCCCACCGACAGGCCCTGGATCATGCGCAGGAGGGTGAGGATGATCGGCGCGGCCATACCCAGCACCTCGTAGCCCGGCAGGATGCCGACCAGGAACGTCGGGATCGCCATCGCCGCCACCGAGAAGGTGAGCGCGGCACGGCGGCCGAACTTGTCGCCGATATGGCCGATCAGCGCGCCGCCCACGGGGCGCATGAGGAAGCCCACGGCGAAGATGCCGAAGGCCGCCAGCACCTGGGCAACGGGGTCCTCGCTGGGGAAGAAGGTCCGGCCGATCGCCGCTGCGAAGTAGCCGTAGACCGCGAAGTCGTACCACTCCAGCACGTTGCCGATGGCGCCGACCGCAATGGTCCGCCGTGTACTCCCGGAAATCATCGACACTCCCCCAGCCTTTGTCCCATCGTAGAGACGGGGGAGAAGCGACTCAAACCCTCATACCTGTACCCGGCAAACGTGCCTCTCGCAGGCGACCGACGGCCGCGCGCACCGGCTCATCGAGCCCGGCGCCACCCGCCGCCACGTGCGCGACGATCTCGGTGCGCATGCGCGGTTCCCAGAATTTGTCGAGGTGGTCGGCGATCGCCGCCACCGGGTCGGCGCCGCGCTGGGCCGCGAAGAACTTGCCGATCTGGTTGGCCATCATCACCAGCTTGGCCGCCTCCATGCGCCCTACTCCGCCACGACGGCGGCGATACGCAGGTTCTTGCGCCCATGCTCGCCATACTCGCGCTGCCAGTCGCTCGGACCGTTCGAGGGCGCCACCTGGACGGCCGTCACCTTGTACTCGGGACAGTTGGTCGCCCAGTCGGAATGCTCGGAGGTCACCACGTTCGCCTGCGTCACCGGGTGGTGGAAGGTCGTGTAGACTACCCCCGGCGCAACACGGTCGGTGACGCGGGCCCTGAGCGTCGTGCCGCCGGTGCGGCTGTCGAGCTTCACCCAGTCGCCGTCGCGCACGCCGCGCTCCTCGGCATCGTGCGGATGGATTTCCAGCACATCCTCCTCGTGCCACACGACGTTAGCGGTGCGCCGCGTCTGGGCGCCGACATTGTATTGCGTCAGGACGCGCCCGGTCGTGAGCAGCAGCGGAAAGCGCGGCCCGACCTTCTCGTCGGTCGCCACATACTCCGTGATCATGAAGTTGCCCTTGCCGCGCTGGAAGGACTCGGCATGCATGACCGGCGTACCAACCGGCGCCGCGGCATTGCACGGCCACTGGACCGACCCGACCCTATCGAGAAGATCGTAGGAAACACCGGCAAAGCTGGGGGTCAGCCGGGCGATCTCGTCCATCACCTCGGCCGGATGAGCGTAGGGCATCTCGAAGCCCATGGCCTTGCCGATGGCGAGCGTGACTTCCCAGTCGGCCATGCCGTTGCGCGGCGCCATCACGCGGCGCACGCGATTGATCCGACGCTCGGCATTGGTGAAGGTGCCGTCCTTCTCGAGGAACGTCGAGCCCGGCAGGAAGACGTGGGCGTAGCGCGAGGTTTCGTTGAGGAACAGATCCTGGACGACAATGCACTCCATCGCCGCCAGCGCCGCCGCCACATGATGCGTGTTGGGATCGGACTGCAGGATGTCTTCGCCCTGCACGTAGAGCCCCTTGAAGCTGCCATCGAGGGCGGCGTCGAACATGTTGACGATGCGCAGGCCCGGTTCGGCGTCGAGCGGACGGCCCCACAATTCCTCGAAGGTCGCGCGCACGCCGTCGTCGGAGACGTGGCGATAGCCGGAAAACTCATGCGGGAACGAGCCCATGTCGCAGGAGCCCTGGACATTGTTCTGGCCGCGCAGCGGATTCACGCCGACACCCGGCCGGCCGATATTGCCCGTCACCATCGCGAGGTTGGCGATCGCCATGACCACGGTCGAACCCTGGCTGTGTTCGGTAACGCCAAGACCGTAGTAGATCGCGCCATTACCACCCGTGGCAAAAAGCCGGGCGGCAGCGCGAATCTCGTCGGGAGAAACGCCCGTTACCGGACCGACCGCCTCGGGACTGTTCTGCGGCTCCGACACGAAGGCGGCCCAATGGGCGAATGCCGAGAGGTCGCAGCGCTCGCGAATGAACGCCTCGTCCGCCAGGCCCTCGGTCACGATCGTATGCGCGAGCGCGTTCAGGATCGCGGCATTGGTGCCGGGGCGCAGTGCAAGATGGTGCGCCGCCTCGACATGCGGCGTGCGCACGAGGTCGATGCGGCGAGGGTCGATGACGATCAACCGGGCGCCCTGCCGCAGGCGCTTTTTTAGCCGCGAGGCGAAGACCGGATGGGCATCGGTCGGGTTGGCGCCGATCACGATCACCACATCGGCATGCTCGACCGAATCGAAATCCTGCGTCCCGGCCGAAGTGCCGAAGGTCGCTTTCAGGCCGTAGCCGGTCGGCGAATGGCAGACACGGGCGCAGGTGTCGATGTTGTTGTTGCCGAAGCCGCCGCGCACCAGTTTCTGGACCAGGTAGGTCTCTTCATTGGTGCAACGCGACGAGGTGATGCCGCCGATCGAACGCACGCCGTGGGTTAGCTGGAGGCGCTTGAACTCCGACGCGACGCGCCCGATCGCCTCGTCCCAGCTCACCTCGCGCCACGGCTGGTCAATGCGCTCGCGCATCATCGGCTTCAGGATCCGCTCGCGGTGATTGGCATAGCCCCAGGCAAAGCGGCCCTTTACGCAGGAGTGCCCGTGATTGGCTTTGCCGTCCTTGGCGGGAACCATGCGGACCACTTCCTCGCCCCGCATCTCGGCCTTGAAGTTGCAGCCGACACCGCAATAGGCGCAGGTCGTCACCACCGAATGCTCGGGCAGGCCGATCTCGATCACGGTCTTTTCCATCAGCGTTGCCGTCGGACAGGCTTGTACGCAGGCGCCGCACGACACGCATTCGGACTCGATGAAGCTTTCCGCCATGCCGGCGGATACCTTGGAGTCGAAGCCGCGACCCTGGATGGTCAGCGCGAAGGTGCCCTGGACCTCCTCGCAGGCCCGCACGCAGCGCGAGCAGACGATGCACTTGGAGGGGTCGAAGGTGAAATACGGATTGGACTCGTCCTTCGCCTCGGCGAGATGGTTCTCGCCGGCATAGCCGTAACGCACGTCGCGCAGACCGACGGCGCCCGCCATGTCCTGAAGCTCGCAGTCGCCGTTCGCCGCGCAGGTGAGGCAATCCAGCGGGTGATCGGAGATGTAGAGTTCCATCACGCCCTTGCGGACCTGCTTCAGGCGCTCCGTCTGGGTCGACACGACCATGCCGGCGGCCACCGGCGTCGTGCACGAGGCGGGCGTGCCCGTGCGGCCGGCGATCTCCACCAGGCACAGCCGGCACGATCCGAAGGCCTCGACGGAGTCGGTGGCGCAGAGCTTCGGTACCTGGATGCCAGCTTCCATGGCGGCGCGCATGATCGAGGTGCCGGCCGGCACCGTGACGCGGATGCCGTCGATCGTCAGGCCAACGACTTCCGTCGACGTGCTGGCGGGCGTTCCGTAGTCGGTCTCTTGCACGAGGGGCATGTCGTTCCTCGCTAGGCCACCGCGTGGCGCGGCCGGCCGAAATCCTCGGGGAAATGCCTGATCGCGCTCATCACCGGATAGGGCGTAAAGCCACCGAGCGCGCAGAGCGACCCGAACTTCAGAGTCTGACAGAGATCCTCGATCAAGGCGAGGTTGGCGTCGCGGCGGTCGCCGTCGATGATCCGGTCGATCGTCTCGACGCCGCGGACCGAGCCGATGCGGCAGGGTGTGCACTTGCCGCACGATTCGATGCCGCAGAACTCCAGCGCGAAGCGCGCCTGGCGGGCCATGTCGACGCTGTCGTCAAACACCACGACCCCGCCATGGCCGATCAGCCCGTCGCGAGCCGCATAGGCTTCGTAGTCGAAAGGCGTGTCGAACAGGGCCCGCGGGAAATAGGCACCGAGCGGCCCGCCGACCTGTACGGCACGGATCGGACGACCGTTTCTGGTGCCGCCGCCGATCTCGTCCACGATCTCGCCCAGCGTCAGGCCGAACGGCGCCTCGAACAGGCCGCCGTGCCGGACATTGCCCGCGATCTGGATCGGCATGGTGCCGCGCGAGCGGCCCATGCCGAGCACGGCATAGGCCTTCGCGCCGTCGGCCAGGATCGCCGGCACAGTCGACAGGGTGACGAGGTTGTTGATCACGGTTGGACAACCGAACAGTCCCTTGTGCGCCGGGAGCGGCGGCTTGGGCCGCACCTGGCCCCGGCGTCCCTCGATGCTCTCGAGCAACGCCGTCTCCTCGCCGCAGACATAGGCGCCGGCGCCGACCCGAATTTCCAGATCGAAGCCATTCAGGCAACCGGCGGCGCGCGCAACGGCGACGGCCCGCTCCATGGTCCGGATCGCATCGGGATACTCCGAGCGGATGTAGATGTAGCCCTTGGCGGCGCCGACCGCGTAGCCCGCGATCGTCATGCCCTCGATCACCGAAAACGGATCGCCTTCCATCAGCATCCGGTCGGCATAGGTGCCTGAGTCGCCCTCGTCGGCGTTGCAGACCACGTACTTGCGGTCCGCCGCGGCATCGGCCGCCGTCTTCCACTTGATGCCCGCCGGAAAGCCAGCACCGCCGCGGCCCCGCAGTCCGGAGGCCGTCACTTCCTCGATCGTGCCAGCCGGCCCCAGATCGCGTGCGCGCGCCAGCCCGCGATAGCCGCCGTGGGCGCGGTAGTCGTGGAGCGAGAGCGGGTCGACGACGCCGCAGCGGGCGAAGGTGACGCGCGTCTGGCGCTGCAGGAAGGGAATCTCCTCGGGCCGTCCAACACGCAGAGGATGGGCCACGCCCTGGCTCAAGCCGGCCTCGACCAGGCCCGGCACATCGGAGGCCTTCACCGGGCCATAGGCGACGCGTCCCGCCGACGTCTCGACCTCGATCATGGGCTCCAGCCAGAAGAGACCGCGCGAGCCGGTTCGGACCAGTGTGACGTCCAGTTGGCGCCGGTCGACTTCGGCCTGCAGCGCCTCGGCAACCCGATCGGCGCCGACCGCGCGGGCGGCCGCATCCCGTGGCACGAAGATCCGCGTCGTCACCGCCCCACCTCGCGGGCGATGTCGTCGATCACCGCGCGGTCGAGGCGGCCGATCGGCTCGCCATCGAGCATCGCCGCCGGTGCGCACGAGCACAGGCCCAGACAATAGATCGGCTCGACCGTGACGGCGCCGTCGGCGGTCGTGTCGCCCCACGCGACCCCGAATCGATCGAGGATCATCTGCGCCATCGCTTCGCTGCCCATCGACTGGCAGGCTTCGGCACGACACAATTTCAGAACATGACGTCCGGCGGGTCCGGCGCGGAAATCGTGATAGAAGCTCACGACGCCATGAACTTCGGCCCGCGTGAGATTGAGCGCGTCGGCCACCACGCGCACGGCCTCGGGCGGCACCCAGCCGAACGCGGCCTGAACATCATGGAGGATGGGCAGCAACGGCCCTTCCCGCCCGCTGTGCCGACGGACGATCTCCCTGGCTTCGGCCTCGCTCCACGTCGCCACGACCAACCTCACTTCCAGCGGTGATCACGATATCATATCACCAGCGAGAACCGAGGAACTCGTTCACGCACTCGGCCGATGCTTTTGCATAGGTGCCTCGGCGGCTTACCGACGTGCCGGTCAGGCGATGAAGTGCCAGCGCCATCTCCGCCGCCTTTGCCACCGTGGCGATGCCGTTCAGCACCACCGCGCCATCGATGACGAACGGGCATTCGCGGGCAAACAACAACATCGGCAGGCCGCCGGCCGGAATGACGACCTCGGCCCCCGCGGCCACGAGCGGCCGGACCTCCGCCACGAACTCGGCGCGGACTCCCGCATAGGCCGCCTCGTCGGTGAAGGCGCGCATGAAGCCGGGCAGATCGGCGTGGATGGCCCGTACGCCGGCCACACGCTGTTCGAGGCCATGTGCCCTCACCTGCCGCTCGTGCCAGTCGATGAATACGGGGTCGATGGTCACAAGGCCAAACCGGCGCCCCATGGTCAGCGCCGCCAGCATGCAGGCCTCGCCGAGGCCAATCACCGGAATATCGACCGCCCCCCTGATCTCGAGCAGGCCGGGTTCCTGGAAATGTCCGATGACGAAGGCGTCGTAGCCGGCGCGCTCGGCTTCCAGTGCCTGGCGGATGGTCTGGGCAGCGCACCGGAACTCCGTCAACGAATGGAAGAAGCGATCCGGCGGATCGAGGCCGTGAACCTCGAAGCGAACCGCCGGCCCGGCCATGCTGTCGAGCTGAGCCTGCAGGCGCGCAATGTAAGGCGCCTGCTCCATCGGATGAACGAAGCTCTGGTACCAGATCCGGGCTGGACGATCAGGTTCAACCATATATGCCCCCATGGTCGTCGGCGTTTGTAGCTGCTACGGATTGTACAAGGCGTGACCGGCCGATCGACAGCAAGGGAGTGTTCCGTTGGGGGCGATTTTTCCGAACGATGTTCTCTACGAATTCGTCACCTTGTTCGTGGTCCTCGATCCGATCGCCACCTTGCCGATCTTCACCGCGGTCACCGTCGGCCTCACCCGGCGGCAGTCGCTCCTGGTCGCCTTCTATGCGCTCGGCGTCTCCTTCCTGGTGCTGCTGTTCTTCATCGTCGCCGGCCAGCACCTGCTCGAAGCGCTGAAAATCCCGATGGCATCATTCCAGCTCGCGGGATCGCTTGTGCTCCTGCTGTTCGGCCTGAAGATGGTCCTGGGCAAGATCACGGACGATGCGGCCGAGGCCGGCACGAGCGCCAGCAGCCTGCTCGATCGCGCCATCTATCCCCTTGCTGTGCCCGGCATCGCCGGTGCCGGCGCGATGCTGACGGTGGTGCTGCTGACCGACAACAAGATCCGCTCGATCGGCGAGCAGGTCATGACGACGGGCATCCTGCTGCTCTGCCTCACGATCCTCTTCGGCATGTTCGCGCTGGCGGCGGCGATCTTCCGCGTCCTCGGCCGGCCCGGTGTCGAAATCGTGAGCCGCGTCTTCGGACTGATCCTGGCCAGCATCGCCGTGACCAGCCTGGTCATCGCGGTCAAGATGAGCTTCGGACTACCGACAGGCTAGCTACTTGGGTGGCAAGGCAGCACGCGGCTGCGAAACCGGGCCATCCGACGGGGTTGATCGGCGTCGGCGGCTTGGCCTAACGTGCGGATGGGAGTGGGATTGATGAGGGTCCGTTAGAGACCCCGCGCCGCTCTGGGAAGGAAATGGAAGATGGGATCGCGCACCAGCGGCGCCGGTCAAGGCGTGCGCTGAATGCCCGCCAATGACCGCGCTCAATCGTCTCCAGTACTGCTGCGTCGGGTTGACCAGCTCGTGTCGCACGTCGAAGACAGCCTCAACCTGATCGCGGCCTTCGCGATCTTCTTCCTGATGTTCGTGGGCGTGGCGCAGATCGTCGGCCGCACCGTCTTCGACTTCGCCATCTACGGCTACATCGACTGGATCGAGCAGGCCTCGGTGCTGTTCGCCTTCCTGGGTATCGCCTACGCCCAGCGCCTGGGCAGCCACATCGGGATGGACCTGACGATGGG
>JAUXRT010000494.1 GCA_030681635.1 Reyranella sp. | reverse complement strand
TCAAGGCCGGCACCGTGCCGTTCGAGTTCACGAAGAACTACAGGTTCGCCATGGTCAACAGCGAGAACGTCTGGGCGAAGGCGATGGCCCGCGTCGTCACCGACAAGGTCGCCGTCGAGCAGGCGGTCGACGAGATGATCGCCGGCATCAAGAAGATCGTGAACTGAGCGGAGACGGCTAGGCGCGGGCCGGCTGAAGCGGCACGGCAACGGCATGCGCCGCCAACCGCTTGCGGTCGGCCTCGGGCCGGATGAAGAGAAGACCGATGATGCCGCCGGCCAGCAGCAGCCCGCCCAGGACGACAAAGCCCTGCTCGTAGCCGGCCTGGCGGGTCGCGGCATACTGCACGACGCGGCCCATGGCGAACGGCGCGATGACGCCGGCGAAGGTCACTGTCGACGTCGCGATGGCGAGCATGGCGGCGCGCTGTGGATGCGGCGTGAGCTCGCTCACGACCATCGGCAGGACGACGAAGATCGTGCTGCCGACGGCGGTGCCGACCACCAGCAGGGCGATTTTCAGGCCGGGGTCCGACACCACGGCGATGAAGGGCAGCACGCAGCCACCCAAGGTCACCGTGGCGGCGGCAAAGGCGCCGCGGCAGGCCCGGCTCGACACGCCTGCCTTCTTGAGGCGCTGGGAAAACCAGCCGCCGCCCAGCACGACGATCATCCCGAAGATCCAGGGCAGGATGAAGAGATTGCCGCCCATCGTCTGGCTGAAGCCCAGGCCATCGACGAGGTAGGCGGTGAACCAGGTGAGGCCGAGCGCCAGACCCCAGTAGCTGGCGAAACCGGCGCAGCACACCGCGAGGAGGCTGGGGCAAGTGAGCAGGTAACGGTAGGGGATGCGCTCAGTGGTGGTTCCGCCTCCGGTCGCGCCCTCGATCGCGACGGGCTGGTCGACCAGCGTGCCCTCGCGGCCGAGGAATAGCCAGAGCACGGCCCATATCAAGCCGACGACGCCCAGCGCACCGAAGGCCCAGTGCCAGGAATGGTTGACGATGATGTAGTTGAGCAGCGGCACCGCCACGATGACGCCCAGCGCCGAGCCCTGTGCCACGATGGCCGTCGGGATGCCGCGCAACGCATCGGGAAACCATTTGTAGAGAGCGTGCGTGGCCACGGGGCCGGCAGGGCCCTCGCCGGCGCCCAGCACGATGCGGCAGGCGATCAGCAGCTCCAGGCTCACCGTGCCCAGCATGGGGAACTGCACCAGCGACCAGACGATCGCCATGACGAGCAGCATGTGGCGCGTCTGCACCCGGTTGGCGAGGAAGCCGCCGGCGACGCCGGTGACGGCGAACAGGAAGAAGAACGACGATCCCAGGAAGCCGAACTGCTCGGGCGTGAGGTTGAGCTCCGCCATGATCGGCTTGGCGGCGAGGCCGACCACGACCTTGTCGGCAAAGTTGATCAGCATGAACAGGAAGATGAGGGCGGTCATGCCCCAGGCCCCCTTGAGGGGGCGGTCGTGCTGCGTCACGCGGCGTTTCTCCTCGCTGCCCGGTTGACCGGGTCCTGGCGGGCATCTGACAGGCTCCGGACCTGTGGCGTCAAGGAACGACAGCCGAGCACAACGAAAAAGGAGCGCCGCGAGGCGCTCCTTTCCACGATCGGTGCCTGGAAGGCTACTTGATGAACGGGCACTTGCCGTCCTTCATCGGGCGATAGGCCTCGCTGCCGGGCACGGTGGCCAGCAGCTTGTAGATATCGTCCTTGCCCTTGGACTCGGCCGGCGTCTTGACCTGGAAGAGGTACATGTCGCGCTCGAGGCGGCCGTCCTCACGCAGCTTGCCGTTCTTGGTCATGGCGTCGTTGACCGGGATTTCCCGCATCTTGGCCATCACGGCCTTCGACTCGTCGGTGCCTGCGGCCTGTACGGCTTTCAGGTAGTGGAGCGTCGAGCTGTAGACGCCGATGGTCAGCATGCTCGGCAGCTTGTCCTTCTTGGCGCGGTAGCGCTTGGTCCAGGCGCGGGTCTCGTCGTTGAGATCCCAGTAGAATGCCTCGGTCAGCACCAGGCCCTGCGCGACCGGGAGGGTGAGCGCCTGCACGTCGGTGGCGAACACCAGGAGGCCGGCCAGGCGCTGGCCCGACTTCACGATGCCGAACTCACCGGCTTGCTTGATCGCGTTGATCGTGTCCTGGCCGGCGTTGGCGAGGCCGATGATCTTGGCTTTGGACGACTGGGCCTGCAGCAGGAACGACGAGAAGTCCTGGGTGCTGAGCGGGTGCCGGACGCCGCCCACCACCTTGCCGCCCGATGCCGTGACGACCGCGGTCACGTCGCGCTCGAGGGCATGACCGAAGGCGTAGTCGGCGGTGAGGAAGAACCACGAATCGCCGCCGTCCTTCACGACCGCGCCGCCCGTCACCTTGGCGAGGGCATAGGTGTCGTAGACCCAGTGCGCGCCGGTCTCCGAGCAGGCCGGGCCCGTCAGGTCGGCTGAGGCGGCACCGGTGTTGATGTCGATCATGCCCTTTTCCTGGGCGATCTTCCGCACCGCGAGGGCGACCGAGGAGGTGCCGATGCCGGTGATCATCTTCACGCCGTCGACGTCGAACCATTTGCGCGCGATCGCGGCGCCGACGTCGGGCTTGGTCTGGTGGTCGGCCTGCAGGATCTCGATCGGCCGGCCGAGAACCTTGCCGCCGAAGTCGTCGATCGCCAGCTGCATGGCCTCGACCTCGCCCTGGGTGAGGTCGCCATAGACGCCGGAGAAGCCTTCCATCACGCCGATTCGAAGCGGTGCAGGCGCCTGGGCCTGCGCGATGGTGGCAAGGCCGATGGCAGCCAAGCCGACGACAGCGGCAGCCGCACCGGCGTACCGAACAGTGGTTCCAAATTTCATAGTCTGATTTCCTCCCAGAACGACGCTCCCCGTCGCGAACCCGAAGCCTAGCCGCCGAGCGGCCGCAACGCCAGCGCTGGACAGCGGCGCAAACCTCCGATTAATTCGCCACACCGCAGGGGGGCGGATGGCCGAAGAAGATGTAATTCTCGAGGCGAACGGACTGACGAAGGAGTTCAAGGGCTTCGTCGCGGTCAAGAACGTCGACCTGCGCGTGCAGCGCCGGACCATCCACGCGTTGATCGGGCCGAACGGCGCCGGCAAGACGACGTGTTTCAACCTGCTCACCCATTTCCTGTCACCGACGGCGGGACAAATCCGCTTCAACGGCCGCAACATCACCGGCAGCTCGCCGGCGGCGATCGCCCGCATGGGGCTGGTGCGGTCGTTCCAGATCTCGGCCGTATTCCCCCATCTTTCGGTGCGCGAGAACGTCCGCGTTGCACTCCAGCGCAAGCTCGGCAATTCGTTCCACTTCTGGCGCTCGCAGCGTGTGCTCGATCGGCTCGACGCCCGCGCCCTCGAGCTTGTCGAGGCCGTCGGCCTGTCGTCGTTCGCCGAACTGCAGGCCGTCGAGCTGCCCTATGGCCGCAAGCGGGCGCTCGAGATTGCCACCACGCTGGCGCTCGACCCCGAGATGATGCTGCTCGACGAGCCGATGGCCGGTCTTGGCCAGGAAGACATCAAGCGCATCGCCGCCCTGATCCGGGCCGTCGCCAAGGATCGCACGGTGCTGATGGTCGAGCACAACATGTCCGTGGTCGCCGACCTTTCCGACACCATCACCGTGCTGGCCCGCGGCGAAGTGCTGGCGGAAGGGCCGTACGCGACAGTGTCCAAGAACCCCCTGGTGGTCGAAGCCTATGTCGGTACCGGTCATGGCTGAGGCGCTGCTCAAGGTGGACGGGCTGCAGGCCTGGTACGGCGAGTCGCACATCCTCCATGGTGTCGGCTTCGAGATCGGCCGGGGCGAACTCGTGACCCTGCTGGGCCGCAACGGCGCCGGCAAGACCACGACCCTGAAGTCGGTCATGGGCATCGTCGGCAGGCGCACGGGCACGGTACGCTTCGACGGCCGCGACCTGATCGCCCGTCCATCCGACGAGATCGCGCGGCTCGGCATCGCCTATTGCCCGGAGGAGCGCGGCATCTTCTCGAGCCTCAACGTCGAGGAAAACCTGCTGCTGCCGCCGATCGTGAAGCCGGGCGGCATGAGCCTGGCCGAGATCTACCAGCTCTTTCCCAACCTCGAGGAGCGTAAGCGCAGCCAGGGCACCAAGCTGTCGGGCGGCGAGCAGCAGATGCTGGCGATCGGCCGCATCCTGCGCACCGGCGCCGACCTGTTGCTGCTCGACGAGCCGACCGAGGGCCTGGCGCCGGTCATCGTGCAGCGCATCGGCGAGATCATTCGCACGCTCAAGGGCCGCGGCTTCACGATCCTGCTGGTCGAGCAGAATTTCCACTTCGCCGCCACCGTGGCCGACCGTCATTACGTGATGGAGGACGGCCGCGTGGTCGACATGATCACCTCCGCCGATGTGCAGCAGAACATCGGCAAGCTGCAAACGTACCTGGGGGTCTAGCCGCCATGTTCGAACTTCTCGGCATCCCGCCCCAGGCGCTGTTCGGCCAGCTCCTGCTCGGTCTTATCAACGGCGCCTTCTACGCCATGCTGAGCCTCGGCCTCGCCGTGATCTTCGGCATGCTGAACGTCATCAACTTCACGCACGGCGCGCAGTACATGATGGGCGCCTTCGCCGCCTGGCTGATGCTGACCCAGCTCGACATTCCGTTCTGGGCGGCGCTGGTGCTGGCGCCGCTGGTCGTCGGGCTGTTCGGCATCGTGCTGGAGAAGGTGATGCTGAAACGCATCTACCATCTCGATCATCTCTACGGCTTCCTGCTGACCTTTGGCCTCGCCCTGATCATCGAGGGCCTGTTCCAGTGGAAATGGGGCTCGTCCGGCGCGCCCTATCCCAGCCCGATCCCCGGCGGCACCAATCTCGGCTTCATGTTCCTGCCGACCTATCGCGGCTTCGTCGTGGTCGCGGCTCTCGTGATCTGCCTCGTCACCTGGTACGGCATCGAACGCACCAAGTTCGGTGCCTACCTGCGCGCCGCGACCGAGAATCCGACGCTGGTGCGCGCCTTCGGCATCAATGTGCCGCGCCTGATCACGCTCACCTACGGGCTGGGCGTTGGCCTCGCCGCCCTGGCCGGCGTACTGGCGGCGCCAATCCAGCAGGTCTCGGCGCTGATGGGCGTCAACCTGGTGCTGGTGGTGTTCGCTGTCGTGGTCATCGGCGGCATGGGGTCGATCATGGGGTCGATCGTCACCGGCTTCGGTCTCGGCCTGGTCGAGGGCCTGACCAAGGTGTTCTATCCGCCGGCTTCCAACACGGTGATCTTCGTCGTCATGGCGCTCGTCCTGCTGGTCAAGCCCGCCGGTCTGTTCGGGCAGACCAAATGACCACCCAGAGAGCGGTTGGTCTCGTCCTGCTCGCCGCGGCGCTGGTGGCGCCATGGTTCGCCTATCCGGTGTTCCTGATGACGGCGCTCTGCTTTGCGCTGTTCGCCTGCGCCTTCAACCTGCTGCTGGGCTACACCGGCCTCTTGTCCTTCGGCCATGCGGTGTTCCTCGGCAGCGCGGCCTATGTGACCGGCCACGCACTGAAGGTATGGGAACTGCCGACGCTGCTCGGCCTGCTCGCCGGCACCGGCGCGGCGACGCTGCTGGGCTGGGTCATCGGCAGCCTTGCCATCCGCCGCCAGGGCATCTACTTCGCCATGGTGACGCTGGCGCTGGCGCAGATGGTGTTTTTCTTCTTCCTCCAGGCGCCGTTCACCGGCGGCGAGGACGGCCTGCAGGGCGTCCCGCGCGGC
>JAUXRT010000488.1 GCA_030681635.1 Reyranella sp. | reverse complement strand
GTCCCGCTCGCTCATGAGCGAGCGGGACGCTCGCGGTCCGGAAGATGGTCAATCCAAGAACCGCACCTTCGGCCACAGCTCGCGCCAGCGCTTGGTGGCGATGCGCGTCTCGTACTCGGAACGCCTGAGGCGGCCGAATGCCGTTGGCCGGCAACGCAGGCCCAGGAGATCGTCGGTGCCGAGCGGTGCGATGATGCTGAGACTGTCATCAGCTTCCAGCCGCACGCCGATCGGCGTCACCGTCTCCAGCCAGAAGGTCATGGCATGGGCGGTGTCGCGGTGCGGCGGGAAATTCTTCTTCACCACATGCATGCGTGCCTGGTTGCGGACCTGCCACGGCAGGCCTGGCATCAGCCGGTCGAGCGCGGCCTCATATTCCGTCTCGCGTTCCGTCGCGAGGTCCGTCGCGTCGTAGAACAACACGTCGATATCCACAGGCGGGCGCGCCAGCACGATGCCGTGCAGATGGTCCCACACGCGATTGCGCACGAACCCGGCAGCAATGCACCAGTCCGGCAGCGCGAGGTAGCGCACGGCACGAAGCTGTTCCATTGCCACGGCGTCTTCTGCGATGATGCGGGCGATCAGGGACATCGCTTCAGTCTAGCCGGCCTCGATGGGGATAATGCCGAGCTTTCAATTCGAACTGCGCTGCCAGGAGCGGGGCGAAGGACGCGTCGCCGGCATCGACGAAGCCGGGCGCGGCCCGCTGGCTGGGCCGGTCTATGCCGCCGCCGCCGTCATCGACCGCGCGCGCGCGACGCGGCAGCTTTTGAAGCTGATCGACGATTCCAAGAAGCTGAGCCATGAACGGCGCGAGGAGGCTTACGGGGCCATGATCGCCTCCGGCGCCGTGCAGTTCGCCATCGCCGAAGCGAGCGTCGAGGAGATCGACCGCATCAACATCCTGCAGGCGACCTTCCTCGCCATGCGCCGCGCGGTGCAGGCGTTGCCCGAACCTCCGGTCGTCGCCCTGGTCGACGGCAACCGTGTTCCGCCCGGCCTCGGCTGTCGCGCCGAGACGATCGTCGGCGGCGACGCCCACTCCTACTCGATCGCGGCGGCGTCGATCCTGGCCAAGGTGGCGCGCGATCGGCATATGGACACGCTTGCCGCCGCATTCCCCGGCTACGGCTGGGAACGCAATCGCGGCTACGGCAGCGCGCAGCATCTCGAAGCCCTCAAACAACTCGGGCCGACCCCTCATCATCGTATGAGCTTCGCGCCCCTTCGGGCGATGTAATCATCGCCCTGCTTCGGTTACGCTGACGGCATGGGCATCGATTCGATCCGAAACCTCGACTACGTGGTCCTGCTTTGCGAGGACCTGGTCCGCGCGCGGCAGTTCTATCTCGACGTGATGAAGTTCCGTATCGAACGGGAGACGCCCCGGTGGGTGAGCTTCCATGTCGGCTCGGGTCTTCTCTGTTTGCGGCCACGCACCCTGGAGGGTGTCTTCCAGGATGGGCCGGGCGCTCCCGGCTCGGCGTCGGTGCAGCTCGCCTTTCGCGTCTCGCCGCCCGAGATCGACCAATGCCAGGCAGAGCTGGTCGCCAGGGGCGTCGAGATGATGGGCCCGCCGCGCGACATCCCGTCCTGGGGCCACCGCGCGATCTTCTTCCGCGACACCGAACGCAACGTCATCGAAATCTACGCTGAAGTCTGAGTGAGGGGAGACGATCCGTGCTGAAACTCTACTACGCCGCCCACACCTGCTCGCTCGCCACGCACATTGCGCTGGAAGAAGTCGGCGCCGACTATTCGACGGTGCGGGTCGACTTCGCCAAGGACCAGCAGAAGTCGCCGGAGTTTCTAAAAGTCAATCCGAAGGCGCGCGTGCCGGCGCTGGTTACCGACCGGGGCATCCTGACCGAGACGCCGGCGATGCTGGTCTATGTCGCGCAGAGCTTTCCCAAGTCGCGGCTCGCGTTGATGGACGATCCTTTCGCCTTCGCCCAGGTCCAGGCCTTCAACGCCTATCTCTGCTCGCACCTGCATGTGGCGCACGCGCACCGTATGCGCGGCCATCGCTGGGTCGATGCCGACGACAAGGCATCGATCGCCGCCATGCAGCGCAAGGTGCCGGAGTCGGTGGGCGGCGCCTTCGAGCTGGTCGAGCGCGAGATGCTGAAGGGCCCCTGGGTGATGGGCGAGCATTACACGATCTGCGATTCCTATCTCTTCACGCTGGCGCAGTGGCTGGAGAAGGACGGCGTCGATCCGGCGCGCGTGCCGCGTGTGGTCGACCACCGGCGTCGCATGGCCGAACGGGCCGGCGTGAAGAAGGCGATCGCCGAGGAGCTCGCTTAGTCTTCTGGACCGCGAGCGTCTCGCTCGCTCAGAGACATGAGCGCGCGAGACGCGCGCGATCCGGAAGATCCTAGGTCTGGTAGGTCTCGCCAATCGAGCGACTCGATCTTGTGGATCGATCGCGTAAACAATTGAATCAATTGTAATTTCTTGACCGCGACTCGGTGGATGACTCATCTTCCACAGATGCCTGTGGAAAATCTCGATCGCGTGCTCGTCGGCGACTGCATCGAATTGATGCGCGCCCTGCCCGAAGCCTCCGTCGACATGGTCTTCGCCGACCCGCCGTACAATCTCCAGCTCGGCGGCGAGCTGCTGCGGCCCGACCACAGCAAGGTCGACGCCGTCGACGATGACTGGGACAAGTTCGCCGACTTCGCGCGCTACGACCAGTTCACCAATGCCTGGCTGAAGGCCGCCCGTCGTGCGCTGAAACCCGGCGGCACGCTGTGGGTGATCGGCAGCTACCACAACATCTTCCGCATCGGCACGGCGCTGCAGGATCAGGGCTTCTGGCTGCTGAATGACATCGTGTGGCGCAAGTCGAACCCGATGCCGAATTTCCGCGGCAAGCGATTCACCAATGCGCACGAGACGCTGATCTGGGCGGCGCGCGATCGCGCCAACAAGAAGTACACCTTCAACTACGATTCGATGAAGGAGCTGAACGAGGGCCTGCAGATGCGTTCCGACTGGCTGCTGCCGCTCTGCACCGGCGGCGAACGCCTCAAGGGCGACGACGGCAAGAAGGCGCATCCGACGCAGAAGCCCGAGGCGCTGCTGTTCCGCTGCATCATGTCGGCGTCCAATCCGGGCGACGTCATCCTCGATCCCTTCTTCGGCACCGGCACCACGGGCGCCGTGGCGCGCCGCCTCGGCCGCCGCTTCATCGGCCTCGAGCGCGATCCCGATTACGCCGCGATTGCGCGGAAGCGCATCGCCGAGATCGAGCCGCTGGCCGCCGAGGACGTGACGCCCAAGCCCAGCAAGCGCAGCGAACCGCGGATTGCGTTCGGCGTGCTGATCGAGGCGGGCTTGCTGCGGCCCGGCACGGTGCTGAGCGATCCCAGCGGCCGCCTGCATGCCCGCGTGCGCGCCGACGGATCGGTCTCGGCGTCCAATGCGCTGGGCGATCATCGCGGCTCGATCCACCAGGTCGGCGCGGCGGTGCAGGGGGCTCCCGCCTGCAACGGCTGGACCTTCTGGCATATCGAGGTCGCGGGCGCGCGGCTGCCGATCGACCATCTCCGCCAGCAGGTGCGGGCCGGTCTCTAAGGTTCTTCCGGACCGCGCGCTCATAAGCGCGCGGGACGCGCGCGGTCCGACAGACCATGAGTCCGGAAGGTCGTTCTATCCCTGCCTGCTCTTCAGCCTGTGTCCGATCCGGACGATCGCGTTGATCGCGGGCACGAGTTCGCGCCCCAGTTCCGTCAGCGCATATTCGACCGACGGCGGCGATGTCGGCACGACGGCGCGCCGGACGACTCCCTTGGCCTCGAGCTTCTTCAGGCGCGCGCTCAGCATCTTCGGCGAGATCGGCGGCATGTCGAGCTTGAGTTCACCGAAGCGGCGCGGGCCGCCGCTGAGATACCAGATGACGTTGGGCGTCCATGCCCCGCCCAGGAGCGCCATGCACTCGCCGACCGGGCAGGTCGGCGGGGGCGCGGGCGATCTGTTCTTCCGAATCTTCAGCGCCATCGACGTTTTGCCGGTTACCGAATGGATATCGGAAAATTCGGTAACACAAGGTTAGGTCATATACAAAGGTTACCGATGGCGACTAGCGTGCGCCGATGGATACGAATTTTGCGGCCGTTGCTGCCGTTCTCGGCCGGTATTTCGATGGCCTGTATCACAGCGACACGGGCCTGTTGCGCTCGGTGTTCCACCCCAGGGCGCACTATGTCTCTGCGACAGAGGGCACGCTCGTCCATCTCGGCATGGATGAATACTTCCCGATCGTCGACCGACGGCCCTCGCCGGCGAGCCGCAACGAGGCGCGCGCCGACCGCATCGTGGCCATCGAATTCGCCGGGCCGGTGACGGCCTTCGCCCGCGTCGAATGCGCCATCGGTGCCAAATTCTTCAGCGATCTCCTGACCTTAGTCTTCGTCGAGGATCGCTGGCAGATCATCTCGAAAGTGTTCCATTTCGACCTGCGCGGTTGATGTTCGCTAATGCCGGCGTTTGCCTGTATAGGGGCCGCCATGACAACAGCAGCAATCGGCAAACACATGGTCTGGGTTGAAAAGCCCAAGGGCGGCCGGCGTATCGGCATCGCCTACTCGACCCTCAAGGAAGCCCAGCTTCAGGCGGTTTCCCTCGAGCGGGACGGCTACTCGGTGATCGAGATCCTCCCCACGAGCCTGCCGAAGCCCAACCTGATCTAGATGGCAGATTCTGCGATTTGCAGAATCCGCAGGTTTAGGCTAGGATTTACCCTATCATAGGCGGCATCTGACGCTGCCTAAAAGACGCCCGGAGGCTCCGCTTCCGGGCGTTTTTCGTGATCGGATTTTGCTCCCTGGCGGGCCGAATTTTCAGATTCTGATCCCGGCTGGAAGCCGGCGTCGATGGCACAGTTCGTCGGGAGGCGATTCGCCTGTCGAGTCAAAGGCTTGAGCGTGTTTTGTGGCACAGGTCGCTGGACACGGCGTGGCACAACGAGGTGTGCCAAAAAACGGCCTTTTCACACTCAGGCCCGCACTCAGGAAAGGCTCGCCTTTTCGATCACCTTGCGCATCACGGTGGGCAAGGCGCGCTCGTCTAAAAGATCGAGCGTGCACCAGGCACTGCCGGGCAGGAGCTTGGCCAGGCGATCGGTCGTGGCCGTGGCGCGGGCGACGCTGAGTTCCAGGTGGAAGTGCGTGAACGTGTGGCGCACCAGCCCGTCCAACAGGGTCCAGCGGGCCGGCACGGGCGGATCGGCCAGGGCGTCGGCGGCGACGAACTTGCCCTCGCGCCACGGGCTCGACGGCACCTCGTCCATGCCGCCCAGAAGCCCCTTGGTCGGCCGCTTGCGCAGCAGCACGGCGCCGTCCTTGCGCGCCAACACGAAGGCGAGGCCGCGGCGCGTCGGCTTCTGGGCCTTGGGCGCCCGTTTCGGCAGGGTCTCGGCGATGCCGAGCTTCAGTGCCCGGCAGTTGCGCGTGAGCGGGCAGATCACGCAGAGCGGCTTGCGCGGCGTGCACACGGTGGCGCCGAGATCCATCATCGCCTGGGCGTAGTCGCCGGCCCGCACCTCGGGCACCAGCTCGGCGGCGCGGGCATGGATCTCGATCTTGGCGTCGGGCAGCGGCGCCTCGATGGCATGGAGCCGCGAGATCACGCGCTCGACATTGCCGTCGACCGCCGAGGCTTTTAGGTCGAAGGCGATCGAGCGGATGGCGGCGGCCGTGTAGGGACCGATGCCCGGGAGCGCGCGCAAGCCCGCCTCATCTTCGGGGAAGCGGCCGCCGTGGTCGCTCGCGACGGCCTGGGCGCAGGCATGAAGATTGCGGGCGCGGGCGTAGTAGCCGAGGCCGGCCCAGGCCGAGAGCACCTCGTCCAGCGGGGCGGCGGCCAGCGCTTCGACGGTGGGCCAGCGCTCGGTGAAACGGCGGTAGTAGTCGCCCACGGTGGCCACGGTGGTCTGCTGCAGCATGATCTCCGACAGCCAGACGAAGTAGGGCTGGGTGCGCTCACCGGGAGGCGCGCGCCACGGCAGGGTGCGACGATGTCGGTCGTACCAGGTGAGCAACTGTCGGGCATGGGTCATGGTCATGTAAGCGGTCGTCCCGTACCATTGGGCCTACCACAAGGAACAGGGTCTGAAAGGGTCCATGCGGGAAAACGGCTTCCGTGCCATC
>JAUXRT010000487.1 GCA_030681635.1 Reyranella sp. | reverse complement strand
AGCCCGACATCGCCGCCGCTGTAGAACGACGACACGATCTCCAGCCGCTCGAACATCAGCATCAGGCCGCGCACCGAGAAGCGCCAATAATCGTCCGGCGCGGCGTGGAAGGCCTGCGACCATGGCGTTGCCACGTAGGCGAGGCCACCCGGGCGCAGAACGCGCTCGATATTGCCGGCGGCCCGCGCCGGATGGCGGGCGTGCTCGAGCACATGGCAGCAGATTACCAGGTCGAATGGATCTTCGCCCAGCTTCGCCTTCAGCGTCCGCGGGCTGCTGCAGATGTCACCGACGACGTCGACGTTGGCGCCTTCGAGCAGGTCGAGGCCGATGAAGCGCGCGCGTGCACCGAAGCGCTTGGCGATCAGGCTGCGCCAGTTGCGTTCATTGCGATCCGACAGAAGCGTGCGCGAGCCGACCTGCAGGACCCGCGGCGCGCGCCGTCCCATCTCGCCGGCGAGGCGGTCGAGCAGCAACTCGACCTCGCGGCCGACACTGGTGCCGACGACGCGCAGTTCCCCCCGAGGCTCGGGAACGGCGGCACCGGCGACCGGTTTCATGTCCGCACGACCACGATGTGCATGCGGCGCGGTCCATGGGCGCCGAGTTCCATCGCCTGCTCGATGTCGCCGGTGCGCGACGGTCCGGTGAGCGTGTTGACGGTGCGCGGCATGCGATCCTTGCCGTAGCGCGCCCGCAGACGCACCCAGACGTCCTCATAGCCGCTCACGATGTCTTCTTCGCGTATCACGACGATATGGGTGTCGGGCAGCAGGTTGAGCGTCACCGGATGATCCGGCCCCGAGGCCGTGACCAGCGTGCCGGTCTCGGCGATGCCGGCGAAGGCGCCGGTGATCGAGACCTGGTCGCTGGCTTCACCGCGGCCGTGGCGGAGCGACAGCATCTTCTGGCCGGCCCAATCGTAGTCCGCGAGCTGCGGCGAGGGTGCCATGGCGGCGCGCGCCGGCAGGTTGTTGCGTGCCAGGAACGACACGACCTCGGCCGCCACGTCTGCAGCCGCGACGCGCGCGACCGTCGCGTTGTTGGTCTCGGCCCACTGGCAGAAGAGGTCGACCTTCTCGGGCTGGGCGAGCTGCGCGCGCGCCACGACGGGCCCACGTGGCGGCGCCGCCAGTCGCGTCTCGACGTCGTGGCGCTGATCGCCCGAGATCTCGCCGCGGCGGAGCGACCGCCGGATGCCGTTCAAGATCTGAGCACGAGCATTGATAGGGGCCTCGCTCATGCCCGCCTCTTCTTCCACTGCGCATGGAATGTTCCGCCCGCCGGCGGCGCGGGCAGGTCGCGGAAGCGCGTCCAGCCGCCGGCCAGCGGCATCGCGCGATAGCGGCCCTCGGCGCGTCCGAACAGCGCCAGTACGCGATTGGCGAGCGCCGTAAGGCGACGATAAAGAGCCGGCCGGCGGGCAACGAAGGCCCACAACGCCAGGCCCTGGCGCATCGCCACAGGCGTCAGGTGCCGCTCGAACTCGCGCTCACGCCAATGGCGCATCAGCTTGGGCAGCGGGATGCGCACCGGACAGACGCTCTCGCAGCGGCCGCAGAAGGTGGACGCGTTGGGCAGGTTGCCGGCTTCCTCGACGCCGATCAGCTGCGGCGTCAGCACGGCACCCAGCGGCCCGGGATAGACCCAGCCGTAGGCATGGCCGCCGATCGCGCCGTAGACCGGGCAATGGTTCATGCAGGCGCCGCAGCGGATGCAGCGCAGGATGTCCTGCATCTCGGTGCCGAGCACGGAAGAGCGGCCGTTGTCGAGGATGACGACGTGATAGTGCTCCGGCCCGTCGAGATCGCCGGCGCGCCGGGGGCCGGTGTTGAGCGTGGTGTAGGCCGAGGATTCCTGACCGGTCGCGGAGCGCGCCAGCACGCGCAGCAGGACGGCGGCATCCTCGAGCGTCGGGATCACCTTCTCGATGCTGGCCAGCACGATGTGCATGCGGGGCAGCGTGTTGGAGAGATCGGCATTGCCCTCGTTGGTGATGAGCATGGAGGAGCCGGTCTCGGCGACCAGGAAGTTGGCG
>JAUXRT010000469.1 GCA_030681635.1 Reyranella sp. | reverse complement strand
ATGCGGCGCGCGGTGTCCCAGGTCTTCGCACCCAGCATCGAGGAGGCGTCTTCCAGTTCGCCCGGCATGCGGTCGAGCGCGTTGGCGACCAGGATGAAGACATAGGGAAAGGTGTAGCAGGTGATGACGAAGATCAGGCCTTGCAGGCTGTAGATATCGAGCAGCGCCTCGTCGGGCGGCATGCCGGTGAGCAGGCGCCAGAGCTGGTTCAGCAGGCCCGAATTTGGCGCCGCCAGCATCTCCCAGGCGATGGCGCCGACGAAGGGCGGCGTCACCAGCGAAGCCATCACGAGCGTGCGCACGCTGCGGGAAAACGGCATGTCGGTGCGGGCGACCAGCCATCCAAGAGGCGCCGCAACGGCGCAGCACAGCAGGCTCACCGAGACGGCGATGATGAGCGTGGTGATCAGCGGATCGACAAACGTGGGATCGGTGAACAGGGTCGCGAAGTTGCCGAGGGACGCGGCGCCTTCCTTGTCGGAGAAGGCATAGACGACCAGCCAGCCCACCGGCAGCACGATCATCACCGCGAGGAGCGCGGCGACGGCCAGCAGGACGGAGCGCGAGGCGTCGAAGCTTCGCGTCATACCTTGAAAATCTTCGCGTACCTGGCCTTGATCTCGTCGGCCTGCTTCTCGACCGCGGCGGGGTCCTCACGGAAGGTCTTGATCGAGGCGAGCGCCGGGCGGCCGGCCTTGGCCTTCACGAGCTTGTTGGCGGGATATTGACCGCTGAGATCGACGATGAACTGCTGGCCCTCGGGCGACATGATCCAGGCCACCAGCAGGCGGGCGGCGTTGGGATTGGGGGCGGCCTTGAACACCGCCATCGGATTGCTGATCAGCGGCGTGCCTTCGACGGCGTGCACGACCTCGATCGGCGAGCCACGTTCCTTGGCCATCCAGAAGAGATAGTCGCTGCCGTCGACGGCGATGGCGCGCTCGCCGGCCTCGATCTTCTTGGGCGGCTCGGTCGCCGACTGGACCTGCAGCACCCTCTGCTTGGCGAGCTTCTCGAAGTAGCCCCAGCCGAGCTCGCGCTCGATCTGCTGGGTGGCCGTCATGATGGTGCCGCTGTAGCCGGGATGGCCTTTTACCATCTTTCCGGCGTACTTGGGATCGAGCAGGTCGACGAAACCCTTGGGCGCGTCCTCGGGCTTCACCAGCTTGGTGTTGTAGGCGATAGCGCTCAAGTGCGTGCGCTGGTTGACGTAGGTGCCGTCGGGATCGCGCTGCTCGGGGGCGACGTTCTCGGCGATGTCGACCGTGACGAAGGGCGCCAGCCAGCCCTGCCGCTTCCACGGCAGGAAGTGGGCGGCGTCGGAGCTGTTGGCGACGTCGCAATTATAAATCTTGCTCTGGTACTCCATGCCGATGCGCTGGAAGACGCGCTCGGCACCGGAGCGCTCGACGCGCACCTTGATGCCGGGGAACTTGGCCTCGAAGGTTTTGGCCATCGGCTCGGCGACGGAAAGGTCCATCGCCGTGTAGTAGCTCACCTTGCCTTCCTTCTTGGCCGCCTCGATCAGCGCCGGCGTGATCGTCTCGGGCGGCGGTGCCGCCGACACGACACGCGCACCGAATGGCAGGAGAGCAGTGGAAGCGAGAAGCGTTCTGCGGCGCATGGTCTAGACCTTGAAGATCTGGGTGTAGCGGGTTTTGATCGCATCGGCCTGGTCGGCCACGGCGGCGGCGTCCTCGCGCATCGTCTTGATGTCGGCGAGCTTCGGCCGGCCCGCCCGCTCCTTCACGAGCGCATGGGCCGAGCGCAAGGCGCCCACGTCGACGTTCATCTGCTGCGCCTGGGCGGTCATCGACCAGGCGGTGAACAGGCGGGCCGCGTTGGGATTGAGCGACCGCGCCATGATCGCCGAAGGACCGGTGACCAGCGGCGTGCCCTCGATCGCATAGACCGGCTCGATCGGCTCACCGCGCGACTTGAGCTCGGAGACGACATACTCGGTGCCGTCGGCCATCACGCTGCGCTCGCCCAGCGCCAGCTTCTTCGGTGGATCGGCAGCCGACTGGACCTGCATGACTTTCTGCTTGGCCAGCCTCTCGAAATACGCCCAGCCGAGATCGCGGCTGACCTGCTGGGTGGCGGTCATGATGGTGCCGCTGTAGCCGGGATGCGCCTTCACGATCTTGCCCATCCACTTGGGATCGAGCAGGTCAGCAAAGCCCTTGGGCGCGTCCTCGGCCTTGACCAGCTTGGTGTTGTAGGCGATCGGCGCCAGGGTGATGCGCCACGAGGCGTACATGCCGTCGGGGTCCTTGTGGGCGGCGGAAAAATGCTGCGCCACGTCCTCGGGCACGAACGGCGCCAGCATGCTGGCGCGCTTCCAGACGATCAGGTGGGCGGCGTCGGAGCTGTTCACGACGTCGCAATTGTAGATCTTGCTTTGATACTCCTGGCCGATGCGCTGGAAGATGCGCTCGGCGCCGGAGCGCTCGACCTTCACGGAGATGCCCGGATACGCCGCCTCGAAGGCCTTGGCGATCTTCTCGGCCACCGGCAGGTCGACCGAGGTGTACCAGGCGAGCTTGCCCTCTTTCCTGGCTCCCTCGATCAGCGCCGGCGTCACCTTCTGCGCCTCCGGCGGTGCAGCGCGCACCGGGGCCACGAACGAACCGGCTGTCGCCGCGGCCGAGGCCGCGATCACATGGCGCCGAGTGAGCTTCCTGGTCATGCGTCAGTCCTCCGCCAATGCCCGGCACTGCTCCGCCGGCAGATGCAGCCATACCGCCTGGCCCGGCGCGATGTTGTTGCCGGGCGGTGCCGTCACGCGCAGTTCGGTCTTGTCGTCGAGCTGGACGGTATAGTCGCGCGCCGAGCCGAGGAAGACCTGCCGCGCGACGGTGGCGCGCAGGTGATTCTCCGCCTCCGACCGCGGCGATTCGAGGGTGATGCCGATCTCATGCTGGCGCACCGACACCGCCACCGGCTTGCCCGGCTGCAGGGTGCGTCCCGTGGTCCGCACCGGCGTACCGCCGATGGAAATGCCGTTCGCGTCGAGCGCGGTGCCGCGCAAAATATTGGCGCCGCCGATGAAGCGGGCGACGAACTCCGAGCGCGGGCGGTTATAGATCTCCTCCGGCGTGCCGAGCTGCTCGACCTTGCCGTGGTTCATCACCGCGATCAGGTCGGCGGTGGTCATAGCCTCGGACTGGTCGTGGGTGACATAGACCGTGGTGTAGCGGTAGCGGTCGTGCAGGCGGCGGATCTCGAAGCGCATCTCCTCGCGCAGGTTGGCGTCGAGGTTGCTGAGCGGCTCGTCGAGCAGCAGCGTCTCGGGCTCGACCACCAGCGCGCGGGCCAGCGACACGCGCTGCTGCTGGCCGCCCGACAGCTCGCCGGGAT
>JAUXRT010000465.1 GCA_030681635.1 Reyranella sp. | reverse complement strand
GCCAAGTACTCGCTGCTGCATGCCGTCAGCATCCCGTCGAAGGGCGGCAACACCCAGTTCGCCGACATGCGAGCGGCCTACGATGCGCTGGACGACGAAACGAAGGCCGAGGTCGAGGACATGGTGTGCGAGCACTCCCAGATGTTCTCGCGCCAGCTCATCGGCTTCACCGATTTCACCGACGAGGAGCGCGAGCGTTTTAGGCCGGTCCGGCAATGCATGGTCCGCACCCATCCGGTGACTGGCGCCAAGTCGCTCTACCTCGCGTCGCACGCCGGCGGCATCGTCGGCTGGCCGATGCCGGAGGCGCGCGCCTTCCTGCGCGACCTGATCGAGCATGCGACCCAGCGCGAGTTCGTCTACACCCACAAATGGAGGGTGGACGACCTGGTGATGTGGGACAATCGCCAGACCATGCACCGCGCCCGCCCCTTCCCGGCCCACGAGCCGCGCGACATGCGCCGGACCACCCTGGCCGGCGATGGCCCCACGGCAGCACAGGTGGCGGCGTAGGTCCTTTCTGCCGAGACTGGCATCGCAACGTCCGGGCACCTTCGGGCGTTGAGGGTGTTGGTCCCGGGAGGAATCATGACTCGTCTGAAAGCCCGCAAGGGCATGCCCAGCACGACACTCGACAAGGTGGAGTTCGAACGGCGGTTGCGCCGGCGCTACTACGATCCCGCCTTCACACCCCTCGACGACGACATCGAAAAGATCCTCGCCATCGCCTGGGAAGCCTACAAGGACGACCGCAAGGCACCCCGCACCCGCCGCGCCGGCGCGGGCTTCGCCGATCCCGACTACGAGCTTTCCGTCGAATGGCTGGCGGCGCACGCGGCGATCCGCCTGGCCGAGCGGCAGCAGAAATCGGCTCGTGGGAAGTCGCGCATCCTGCTGATCAACGGCTCGCCGCGCAGCAATCAGACCTGCCCCGGCGAGGAGTCCAAGACCTGGAGGCTGGCCAAGATTGCCCAGCGGGTGTTCCAGCGCGAACGCGGCTTCGAGGTCGAATTTCTCGACCTCAGCCGAATCGTGTCGGAACGCAGCCTGCATATCCATCCCTGCAAGGCCTGCGTCTCGACGGCGATGCCGCTCTGCCACTGGCCATGCTCCTGCTATCCCAACCACGCCTACGACCAGACGAACGACTGGATGAACGACATCTATCCGATGTGGGCAGCCGCGCACGGCATCATGATCGTGACGCCGGTGCACTGGTACCAGGCGCCGACCGTGCTGAAGGCGATGATCGACCGGCTGGTCTGTGCCGACGGCGGCAACCCCGACCCGACATCGACGTCGGGCAAGGACCCCGACAAGGCCAAGGCGATCGAGCGGAAGGGCTGGGACTATCCGCGCCACCTCGCCGGCCGTACTTTCTCGCTCGTGGTACATGGTGACGTCGCGGGTGCGGAGAACCTTCGCCGCTCGCTCTCGGACTGGCTGGGCGACATGGGCCTGATCGGCGCCGGCCACCAGGCCGAGATCGACCGCTATGTCGGCTACTATGAGAGCTATGCCGAGAGCCACCTCGCGCTCGACGAGGACACCGGCTTTCAGGAGGAGACGCGCAACGCCGCCCGCGCGCTCATCGAGGCGGTGAAACTGATGCGACGGGGCAAACTCGTGCACCCGGACCGGCGCATCGAGGAGCCGCGTCCCAAGTAGCTAATGCAGCCGCCGTACGTGTGGCGCGCCTTCGCACGGCACATAGCGCACGCCGCCCTTCATGATCATCGCGAGGCGCTTCTTGTCTTGCAGCACGCGCACGTCCTGCAGCGGGTCGCCATCGATCAGCAGCAGATCAGCGAGGAAGCCCGGCTTGACCTGACCGAGTTCGTGGCTGCGCATCATGATCTCGCCGCCGGTGCGAGTCGCGGCCTGAAGCGCCTCGCTGGCACTGAAGCCGAAGTGTGTCACGAAATGTTCCAGGTCGCGCGCGTTGGTGCCCTGCGGGGTGGCGGCGAAGCCATAGTCGCCGCCGACCACGATACGGATACCGCGCCGGCGCATTTCGTGATGGACGCGGCAGGTCGCCTCATAGAGCGGTTTTAGCCGCGAGAGGGAAAGCTGCCCCTGCACCGAGTTGTCGCCGCGCAGATTGTTCAGCCTGTTCACCACGAGGCCGATCGCTGGGCCGGTGAAGATGCGGTCCTTGGCGGCCTCGAGCATGTCGAGCGCCTCCTCGTCGGCGAAGTCGCAATGATAGATGATGTCGACGCCATGGCGCAGCGCCTTCTTCACCGAGTTGGAGGCCCGCGCATGCGCCGCGACCCGCCGACCTATCGTGTGTGCCGCTTCGACGCCCGCCGCGATCTCGGCGTCGGTCATGACCGTGGTCTCCGCCAGCGCCGATTCGGTGCCAACATCGCCCGAGATGTTGAGTTTGATGATATCGCAGCCCTCGCGCAGGCAGAGCCGGGCCATGCGCCGGACCTCGTCGGGCCCATCGACGGCAACGCCGAAGCTTTCCTGGTGCAGGTGCAGGCGACGCCCATCGCCGAGTCCGCCGGTCACCGTGAGCTCGGGGCTTGCCGCCAGCAGCCGCGGCCCGTCGGTGTGGCCGCGCTCGATGGCGTCGCGCACCGCGACGTCGAGGCGGATCTTGGCCGCCGCCGCCGAACAGGCGCTGGTGAAGCCAGCCCCCAGCAGTTTGCGCGCCGCATCCATCGTGAGGAGCGCGTGGTCTTCGGGCGGCAGCTCGCCCAGGGCCGTGCCGCGTGGCGTGTCGACGAAGGAGAGATGGGCATGGCCCTCGACCAGGCCGGGCATCAGGAATTTGCCACCGGCGTCGAGCCGTTCGGCGCCCTCGGCCGCGGCCACGATCTGGGTGGCGGGGGCCACGGCCACGATGCGCTCGCCCTCGATCAACACCTGGCCCGGAAACGGCGCGGCGCCGCTGCCATCCCAGACTGTCGCGTGCTCGATCAGCAGCCGCATCCCGGCCCCCCTTTGCTTCTTGCCGGGACTATAGCGCACCCTGTCCGCCAAGCCCCTCTCGCCCTGCCTGGAAGCAGTTGCCGATGTCCTCAGCGTGAAGTCGCCCGTTGCTTCTTGAAATCATTCCGATTTGACGGGTGCCGGCCCACAGCCATTGCCGGCCGATTTGCCGGGGTCTAGCCTTCCTGTCGGGAAGGGTGCCTGGGGAGGCGCCTTGGGGTGTCCGCGATGCCAACGTTTCACAATGGCGCGGCGCTTGTCGCGCACGTTCTGTCTGCGCTGATCCCATGACATTGCGCCGACTCGCTGCGACCGTCACCATCGCCCTGACAGTCTTGCCGCTGGCCGGTGCTCAAGCGCAATGGGAAGCATCGTATCGCCAGCGCTTCATTGAGGAAGCGCAGCGCAAGATTCCGCCACTGGTGCTGACGCCGCCCGGTGCCGCCGAACGCACGGTGTCCCACGCGCCGGCGGCCCAGGGCATCGACATCAACGAAGCTCGGACGATCATGGGGCTCGGCCAACCCGTCGTGGCGGCTCGGCTGCCGGGCGGCAAGATCGCGATCATCGACGCCGGCTTCCACGGCATTCGCGAACGGCTGGAGGCACTCCCGCACG
This sequence comes from Reyranella sp., assembly GCA_030681635.1. Classification (GTDB taxonomy): domain Bacteria; phylum Pseudomonadota; class Alphaproteobacteria; order Reyranellales; family Reyranellaceae; genus Reyranella. The sequence continues at coordinate 5,892 of JAUXRT010000465.1, read as the reverse complement.
AAAAGGCCCTGACCAGCGTGATGCGCCCCGGCGCGACGCACGGCGACATGCCGGTAGCCGATGCCGCCTATGCCGGACCATGGGACTCCGATCACGGCTACTGGGTCTATCGGGTGGTCCGTGCCGTCGCGCCCGACGTGCAGATCCTTCTCTATACTTCTGGCGGGCTCGGCCGGATGGCAACAGCACTACTCCATGCCGGGACGCAGGGCGTCGTGTTGTCCAACATCAGCCTCTCTTACCCGAGGGAGTTTCAGATCCTCTCCCAGGAAGAGGACGAGGTTTCGAAGTACCTGCGCTTGTACCTGCCGCAGCAGGAAGCGTTTGCCTTCATCGCCGCCGGCAACAACCGACAAGACGTCCACTCTTTCGTCACGGCCGACCGCAACAACAACGGCTACGTCGACTTTCACGACGCGGCGGCCCCGGGGCGCGATGTCGACAGCTTGCGCCTCAAGCTGCGGGCGGGCCAGTTCCGCACCGTGTTGACCTGGGATGCCGGCGCCCAACCCGATGCCGACTACGAGCTGCAGATCGTCGGCGCGGGCGATCGAGTCTTCTATTCGGGACGCGTCGATCCCAAAGACAAGGCCAAGGGCCTCATCGTCCTGAACCATGCCTATAGCCAGCCGGTCGACGCCGCGATCCGTGTCAAGCGGCTCGCCGGACCGGCGGGTGGCGTGTTCATGCGGATCAACGCCTATCCCCTGGGCGTCGCTGGCGACTTCAACGGGCTGCAGACGGCCAACGCGTACCTGTTTCGTGAGAACCCCTTCGTCACGTTCGTCGGTTCGTTCGGCAAGGCCGCCGGTGGCCGCTTTGCGCCCTCCCCCTTCTCCAACGTCGGCTCCGCGCCCGACGGACGGCTGACGCCGCATGTCCTGGGCCCTGGCCAGCTCCTGATCGACGGCAAGCGAACCAACGGCACGTCGTTCTCCTCGCCCTTCATCACAGCGATGTACGCCACCCAGGTCGGCTACAATTTCAAGAACCTGATCGCTCGGTCATCGAATTTCACCCGCTTCGCGTCCGGCGTAGCGCCACACGAGCGCTCGCGCTGGGGCATTCCCGACCCGGCGTTGCTCGCCAAGCTGGATGATCTGGTCGGGCCGACCAAGATCGAGGAAGTCTCGCACCTCATCGACGATGGAAACCTCGTCGTGAAGTTCGCCGTCACCCGCTGCTGCATGGAAAGCCTCAGCTGGGGCATCGCCGTCGACCTGCTGGATCCAGCGGACGGCAAGACGCTGGGCGGCGCCCTGGCCGTGGTGCGCTCGGACAAAGCCGACTTCGTGCGCCACCGCCTCGAGGTGCGCATTCCCCTGAAGCCGCTCGAAGCCTTCAAGGGCAAGACGGCGAAGGTGCGGTTCGACATCAAGGCCCGGCGCTGGCCCAATCCGCCGCCGGGAACGCTCAAGATTCACCAGGCGCCGGCCTATGATGTCACGCTTTAGCCCCACGCCGAGCCGTCCTGCCATCCTGCTCGGAATGCTGGTCGCCCTGTCGTTGGCACCCAGGCCTGCTGCGGCTCAAGGCTGCCCCTTCGGGCGGGATGTCACCGTGAGCGGGCAGATCCAGAGCGTCGACGTCAAGAGCGATGAACTCGAGACCAGGATCGTCCCGTTCCCGGGCTGTGAGATCAGGATCATCGGCTTCGAGGGCGCTCTGCCGGCAGCCTGCCAGAAGGGCCGGCGCTTCACCGCCACCGGACGCATCGGGCGCAGTCTCGTGCTTGCCGACGGCCAGTACATGCTTCTGGCCACGCGCCTCTCCTGCCAATAGCGCGGCGGCCGAATCGACCAGACGGAGAATTGCGATGCCTGTCATGAAGATCAGGGCTGTCGCTGCCGCCGGATTTGCCGCTTGCGCCGCGGTCATGGCCGTCTTCGTCGCCGGCGCGTCGGTCGGGCAGGCGCAACCGTCAGGTTGCGTCCGCAAGCAGGTCCTGACGATCGACGGCACGATTCTCGAGGTCTGGAAGGGAAAGAACGCGACGCAATATGCGGTCGATGTTCGCCCCTATCGCGGCTGCCGGATCATCATCATCGTCGTGACGACCCCGCCGTCCTCCTGCGCCAAGGGCGCCCGGATCAGCGCCACGGGCGAGATCGACGAGCCGGAGGAACCGCTGGACGGCTTCGAGATGTGGAAGACCACGACCGTTACCTGCCGCCGATGACTTCCTCGAAATCCGACAAGATGGTAGCGTTCCTGCTGCTCTCAGGGTTCATTCGGGCGCATCGGCGAGTATTGCCGCAATAATTTCGACATGGAGGAAACGATGCGATGCGTGAAAACCGCCGCCGCGGCGTTGCTGTCCTGCTGTCTGCTCAGCGTCACGGCGCTGGCCCAGAACAACGCGGTGAAGATCGGCGTGCTGGACGACATGTCCGGCCTCTACGCCGACAACACCGGCCCAGGCGACGTCGCCTCGGTCAAGTTCGCCATCGCTGATTTCGGCGGCTCGGTGCTCGGCAAGCCGATCGAGCTGGTGACCTCCGATTTCCAGAACAAGGTCGATGTCGGCGCCGGCATCGCCAAGCGTTGGTACGACGACGAGAACGTCGACATGATCATCGGTATTCCCAACTCGGCGCTGGCGCTGGCACTCGTGAGAGTGGCGGAGGAAAAGAACCGCATCGTCATGCCGACCGCGGCGGCGACCTCGGAGCTCACCGGCAAATCCTGCAGCTCGCACAGCATCCACTGGATCTACGACACCTACGGCCAGGGCAAGACAATCGTCAATGCGCTGAGCAAGATGGGCGGCGATACCTGGTTCTTCATCACGGTGGACTACGCCTTCGGCCTGGCGGTGGAAGCGGACGCCACCAACTTCATCAAGGCGGCCGGCGGCAAGGTGCTGGGCTCGGTGCGCCATCCGCTGAACACGGCGGACTTCTCCTCCTATGTCCTGCAGGCACAGGCCTCCAAGGCCAAGGGGCTGATGTTCGCCAATGGCGGCAACGACATTGTTACCGGCATCAAGCAGGCGTCCGAATTCGGCCTGATGAAGAACATGCGGGTCAGCGCACCGTTGGCGCAGTTCCCCGACATCCACGGCATCGGGCTCAAGATCGCCCAGGGCACGATGATCTCGAGCCCGTTCTACTACGACATGACTCCGGAGGCGCGCACCTTCACCGACCGCTTCACCAAGGAGCGGGGCCGGCCGCCCTCCTTCATCCAGGCCGGAACCTACGGCGCCGTGATGCACTACCTGAAGGCGGTTCAGGCCGCCGGCACCGACGAGGCCAAGGCGGTCATGGCCCAGATGAAGAAGCTGCCGATCAACGACTTCATGACCAAGAACGGCCGCGTTCGCGAGGACGGGCGCGTCATCCGCGACATGTACCTGATGCAGGCCAAGACACCCGAGGAGTCGAAGGGCGCCTGGGATCTGGTGAAGATGGTCGCCACGGTGCCGGGCAACGAGGCTTTCCGGCCTCTGGAGGAAGGCGGCTGCCCGCTGGTGACCAAGAAATAGAGGGAACCGGTGGACTGGTCGGCGGCTATCCCCGCAGCACCATGTCCGCCGCCTTCTCGCCGATCATGATCGAGGGCGCGTTGGTGTTGCCGGAAGTCAGTGTCGGCATGATCGAGGCGTCGGCGACCCTGAGGCCATCGATGCCATGGACGCGAAGCTGGGCATCGACGACGGCCATCGCGTCGGAGCCCATCTTGCAGGTGCCAACCGGGTGGTAGGTCGTCTCCGCCGCGGCTTTAACCCAATCCAGTATCTCGTCGTCGGTGTTGCGGTCCGTGCCGGGGGCGATCTCGCTCACCCGCAGCGGCGCCATCGCGGGCGCGGTCATGATGGCGCGGGCGATGCGGATGGCGCGCACGGTGAGAGCGGCGTCGACCGGCGACGATAGAAAGTTGAAGTTGATCGCCGGCGGCTTCCTCGGATCGGACGAAACGACGTGGATGTGGCCCCTGCTCTCCGGCCGCATCGGGTGCGCGTAGCAGGTGACGCCCGATTGCCGGGAAATCTTCGGCCCCTTGGGGCCGGGCTCGGTGAACATCGGCACCCAGCCCAACAGAAGGTCGGGCGCCGCGAGGCCGTCGCGCGAGCGGACGAAGGCGCGCAGCGGCGCCCCCACGCTGCCGAGCAGGCCCCGTCCGGAGAAGGCATAGCGCAGCGCCTGGCGGACGAGGCCGAGGCCGCGGGCCGTGTCGTTGTAAGTGATCCCCTTGGCAGCGATGGCCCAGCGCGTCCGGGGCGCATAGTGCTCGCGCAGGTTCTCGCCGACGCCCGGCAAGGCATGGCGCACTTTTATGCCGAGCGCCTGCAAGCGCTCTGGCTGGCCGATGCCCGACAGCTCCAGCAGTTGCGGCGAATTGATCGAACCACCGCTCACGATGACTTCGCGCGCCGCCCCCGCCTCACGTCCCTCCCTGTTCACCGAATAGCGCACACCCGTGCAACGCGTTCCGTCAAACAGGAGACATTCGGCAAGCGCCCCCGTTTCGATACGAAGATTGGGGCGGTTGCGCACTGGGTCGAGATAGCATCGGGCCGTGCTCATGCGGCGGCCCGAGGCGATCGTGGCCTGGCTCATGGCGATGCCGTCCTGCCGTGCGCCGTTGTAGTCGGGATTGTGCTCGATCCCGACCTCGCCGGCGGCCCTGATCACCGTCGCGCAAAACGGATCGTTCGGCTCGGGATTGGTGACGCGGAGCGGCCCGTCACGGCCACGAAAGCGATCGTCACCGCCACCTTGGTAGCTCTCCATGCGCTTGAAGAACGGCAGGACGCTGTCGTAGCTCCAGCCCGCGTTGCCCATCTGTGCCCAGGTATCGAAGTCCTGCGCCTGGCCGCGCACGAAGGCCATGCCGTTGAGCGCGCTGGACCCGCCCAGCATCCGGCCGCGCGGCACCGGAATGCGGCGGCCGTTGGTGTTGGCATCGGGCTCCGAGCTGTACAGCCAGTTGACGGCAGGATTGGTGATCATCCGGGCAGAGCCGACCGGAATGCGGGTCCAGGGATGATCGGCGGGGCCCGCCTCCAGCAACAACACGCTGTTGCGGGGGTTCGCCGAAAGCCTGTTGGCGACGACGGCGCCGGCCGAACCGGCGCCGACAACGATATAGTCGTAATCCATTGCAGCCATTGTCGGTTAATTAACCGTCGCTGCCAACACGCGCCGACGCTACTGTGGCAAGTCCCTGTGTTCTGTGGAAATATTGACTGAATGATCTCACGTCGAAATGTGTTCGTCGGCCTGGCCGGTTTGTCCCTCCCGAGCCTCGCCGGTTGCGGCGGCACGCCGCCCAAGGGCGCCGGTTTCGACCGAGCAGCCGAGCAGCCCCGCCACGCGGTGCCTGGGCTGGATGCGGTCATCGACATCAGCCACAACGTCACCGTCACCGACTTCGCCGCGGTACGCCGCAGCAACATCCTGGCCGTCATCCACAAGGTGACCGAAGGCGGCGACTGGTTCGATCCCTCCTACGCGACGCGCCGCCGCCAGGCCGAGGCGGCAGGGCTGTTGTGGGGCGGCTATCATTTCGGCACCCGCCAATATTCCGGCGCCGACCAGGCCGCCGCCTTCCTGTCGGCCTGCCAACCGGGGCCGGCGACCGTCATGGCGCTCGATCTCGAGCCGAACGAACGCAAGCCCGCCAACACCATGCGGCTCGCCCAGGCCGAGGAATTCGTGCTGGCCGTCCAGCGTGCGACCGGCCGACTGCCGCTTCTCTACACCCATCCGGCCTGGGCCAATGGCCAGCAATATGGCCGCCGACGCCTCAGTCTGGGAGCGGCCGTGACACCGGGCTCCGTCCTCGCGCGCTGCGACCTGTGGCTGGCCGACTATCGGGAGAATCCCGAAATACCCTACGCCTGGGCGGACCGCGGGTGGCGTCTGTGGCAGTACGTCGCCGACGAGA
>JAUXRT010000464.1 GCA_030681635.1 Reyranella sp. | reverse complement strand
GCAAGGGCATGCAGATTCTGGTGCGCGAGTGCACGGTCTCCAAGGATCTGGCGGCGCTGGCCGAGCTGATCACCACCGAGCGCGCGCCGTTCCTGGCCTTCTGCACCGACGACCGCAACCCGCTCGACATCGCCGAGGAGGGCCACCTCGATTACCTGATCCGCGCCGCCATCAGGAAGGGCGTAAAGCCGCTCAATGCCTATCGCGCCGCCACCTGGTCGGCGGCCCGGCATTTCGGCCTGTTCGACCGCGGCCTGGTGGCGCCGGGCCAGCGCGCCGATCTCGTGCTGCTGGAGGATTTCGAGACTTGCGCGGTGAAGAGCGTGATCTGCCGCGGGAGTCTGGTGACGCCGGATCGCTTCAGGACACGACCCGACGTGCCGCTGGTCGGGCTCGATTCGATAAAACTGCGGCCGGTGACGGCGGAGACGTTCCGCGTACCGGCGGGTGGCACAGGTTCGCCGCCGGTGATCGGCGTGCGGCCGGGCCAGATCCTGACGGACCGTCTCTCGGTTCCGGTGGCGCGCCGCGACGGCGCGCTGGTGGCCGATGTCGCCTCGGACGTGCTTAAGGTGGCGGTGCTTGGCCGGCACAATACCGAGGGAAGGGTCGGGCGCGGGTTCGTGAAGGGGTTTGGCATTACGCACGGCGCCATCGCCTCGTCGATCGGCCACGACAGCCACAATGTCTGTGTCATCGGCTGCAACGACGCCGACATGGCCGCCGCCGTGAACCGGCTGATCGAACTGAAAGGCGGCTTTGCCGCTGCCGCGGGCGGCAAGGTGGTGGCCGAGCTGGCGCTGCCCATCGCCGGGCTGATGAGCGACCGGCCGTTCGAGGAGGTGGAGCAGGGGCTGCGCCGCCTGCGCGCGGCGGTGCGCGGCCTCGGCACGACCCTGCACGAGCCCTTCCTGCAGATGGCCTTCCTGCCCCTGCCGGTGATCCCCCACCTCCGCATCACCGACCGCGGGCTGGTCGACGTCGACAAATTCGAACTGGTGGGTTGACTGGAAGTTGCAAGTTCAGCAGGAATATGCTAGTTATTTTGGCAGGCTGGCGCTTCCCTCGAGTTTGGGGCGCCGGCCTTTTTCATGGTTTCACGGCCGTCGAATTTCCAGACAGGTCCGCGATTCGGACCTGAGTCGAAAAGAATCGTCCCGTTCAATCGGGGCGGTGATCTGCGAATTTCCGGACAGACAGAATCTGGACAGATGATGTCCGGAAAAGCGCTCTATTTGTCCAGCCAGACCTGCTCGAAGCGCGAGCCATTGTAGAGACTGTTCACCATCGGCCTGAAACCTTTCACGTAGGGGTGCCAGCAGGTCGCCGAGGCGTTCCACATCACGATCGGGCGGGAACCCTCCTCGAGGATCTGCTTGTCGATCTCCCAGACGAGCTTCTTGCGCTTCTCGATGTCGCGTTCGGCCGACTGGATCGGGAACAGCTTCTCGATCTCGGGATTGCAGTAGCCGACGTAGTTGCGCTCGGACTTGCAGGCGTAATGCTCGAAGTAGGTCTGGTCGGGGTCGTCGACGCCGTTGCCGGTGGTGTTGAGGCCGACCGAGTAGTCCTTGCGCGCGACCTTGGTGAACCAGATGGCGGTGTCGACCAGTTCCAGCTCGCCGTCGATGAAGATCTCCTTGAGCTGGTCGATCAGGATCACCGCCGGGTCGCGGTAGAGCAGGTGATTGCGGGTCGCGACCTTGAGCTTGAGCTTGTTGTCGGGCCCGTAGCCGGCCTTCTTCATGAGCTCGCGGGCCTCGGCGCGGTTCTTCTCGACGTCGGGGCCATAGCCCTTGACCTGGTCGAGCATCGCCTTGGGCATGCCCCAGACGCCGCTCGGGCCCGGCTCCATGACGCCGCCGGCATCGGCCTGGCCCTGGTTGATGATGTCGATGAACGACTTGCGGTCGATGGTGAGCAGCATCGCGCGGCGGATGTCGGCGTTGTTGAAGGGCGGCGCGTCGCTGTTCACGATCAGGTTGGTGCTGTTGTTCATCGACGCCGTCTCGCAGACTGCTTGCGAGGCCTGGGCCTTGATGTCTTTCAGGAGGGGGATCGTGACGGCATAGGGCGCCGTCATGTCGTAGCGGCCCGACACGAAGCCCAGCATGGCCGTGCCGCGCGCCGGCACGATCGGGATCTCGATGGCGTCGAGGTAGGGCCTGCCCTTCTTGAAGTAGTCGGGATTGCGCGCGAGCTTGATGATTTCCTTCTGCTTGAATTCGGCAAGCTTGAAGGGGCCGGTGCCGATCGGCTTGGTGCGCATCTGCGCCGTCGGGATGTGGCAGGAGTAGACCGGGCTATAACCCGAGGCGAGCAGCACCAGGAAGGAGGGCTGCGGCTGGCCGAGGTTGAAGGTGACCTCGCGGTCGCCGTTGGTCGTGACTTCCTTCAGGTTCCAGTACCAGGAGGAGCGCGGGTTCTTGCGCAGCTTCTGGGTCTCGCTCTTGCCCGTCAGCATGTCCCAGGTGCATTTGACATCGGCGGAGGTAAAGGGCTTGCCGTCGTGCCACTTGGCGTTGCCCACCAGCTTGAAGGTGAGCTTCGTGCCGTCGGGGCTCCACGCCCAGCTCTCGGCCAGGTCGGGACGGATCGTGTCGAGGCTGTTCTGCGGGATCTCCGGGTCGAACAGGACGAGGTTGTTGTAGAGGCCCATGAAGGGCACGACCGTCGAGGTCGTCGCCTCCTCGTGGATCGAGGTGCTGGGCGGGTTGTCCGCGAAATACATTTTGAGCGTGCCGCCGCTCTTCTGCGCAAGCGCCGGAGTTGCCGCGAGGCCAAACGCTGCAGCAGCAGCACACAGGATTCCCACCGATCGCCGCATGTCGTTCCTCCGTTGCTTTGTTGCAAGGAGGATGACGCGGGCAGGGGCCCCCGTCGAGAGGGCCCCTTCCGGCTGGCGGATCGTCTTAGCGAATCATCGCGCGCAGTTTGGACGAGACGAGATCGGTGGCCAGCACGAGGACCAGGATCACGATCACACAGGCTGCCGTGTCCTCGTAGGCGAAGAGCTTCATCGAACTGATCAGTTCGAAGCCGATGCCGCCCGCGCCCACCATGCCAAGCACGGTCGAGACGCGGATGTTGGTCTCGAAACGGTAGAGCACGACGCCGATCCAGGTCGGCAGGACCTGCGGCAGCACGCCGAACACGATGCGCTGCAGCGTGCCGGCGCCGGCGGCGCGCAGTGCATCGAGCGGGCCCTCGTCGATCTCCTCGATGGCCTCGGCGAAGAACTTGCCCAGCATGCCGGCGCCGTGCAGCGCGATGGCCAGCACGCCGGCGAAGGGGCCGAGGCCGACGGCGGCCACGAAGATCAGCGCCAGGATGATCTCGTTGATGCCGCGCATCACGTTCAACACCTGGCGCAGGCTATGGAACACCCAGGCGTAGGGCGAGAGGTTGCGGGCGGCAAAGAAACAGACCGGCAGCGCCAGCACGATGCCGAGCAGCGTGCCCCACAGCGCAATCTGCACCGTCTCGATGGCGGGCTGGATCAGCTTCTGCATGAAGGCGAAGTTGGGCGGCAGCATGCGGCCGATGAAGTCGCCGATCCACGGCAGGCCGTCGATGAAGCCCGAGATGCTGAGGCGCGTGCCCACGGCCGACCACCAGAGCACGGCCGCCGAGAGGCCGAGGATGGGCGCCAGGATCCACCAACCCAAGGGGCCGCGCGGCTTGTTGACGATGAATTGCAGGGAACCGATGGACATGGTTACGCCCTCTCTTCGGCGGCGGAGGCGATGATGGTTTCGGCGGCGGCGCGCCGGCGCTCGGTGAGGCGCTGCGCGGCATCGAGGACATTGGGATCGTCGAGGCCGGGATAGATGCTGCGGATCACCTCGCCGCTCACGCCCGACGGTGGGCCGTCATAGACGACCCGGCCGGCCGAGAGGCCGACGACGCGCTCGGCGAACTCCAGCGCATAGTCGATCTGGTGCAGGTTGCAGAGCACGGCGATGTTCGATTCCTTGCAGCTCTTCTTCAGGTAAGTGAGCACGGTGCGCGAGGTCTTGGGATCGAGGCTCGCCACCGGCTCGTCGGCCAGCATGAACTTGGGCTGCTGGGCCAGTGCGCGGGCGATGCCGACCCGCTGCTGCTCACCGCCCGACAGCGCGTCGGCGCGGCTCCGGGCCTTGTGGCTCATCGCCACCTGCTCGAGGCAATGCAGCGCGATCTTCACGTCGGCCTCGGGGAAGAGCTGCAACGAACTCAGGATCGGCGAGAGATCGGCCATGCGGCCGACCAGCACGTTCTTCAGCACGCTGAGGCGCTTCACCAGATTATGTTGCTGGAAGATCATGGCGACGTTGCGTCGGAGCAGGCGCAGGTCGCGGCGGTTGGACGACAGCGACGTGCCGTCGACCACGAGGTCGCCGGCCGAGGGCTCGATCAGCCGGTTGATGCAGCGGAGCAGCGTCGACTTGCCGGCGCCCGACGGTCCCAGCACGACGACGAACTCGCCGGGCCGGATCGAGAGGCTGACGTCGTTGAGCGCCTGGTGCTCGCCATAGGACTTGGCGAGACCCTTGATCTCGATCATGGGACCGCCCCGCTACTTCTGCTTCTTGAGATCGATGTTGGCGAGCTTGGCGGTCTCGCGCACGATATCGTAGGCTTGGTCGTTGGTTTCCTTGA
>JAUXRT010000452.1 GCA_030681635.1 Reyranella sp. | reverse complement strand
AACAGCATCTGGACCGACAGCGCGAAGTTGTAACTGGTCGGCCCGACGAAGCCGAACTGGAAGGCCGAGAGGCAACCGGCCAGCGCCACGTAGGCGCCGGCCATGCCCGATGCCACCGCCCGCACCTGCACGACGTGGATGCCTTGCGCCGATGCCGCGAGATCGTGGTCGCGCGCGGCCCTCATCGCCCGGCCCGAACGGCTCTGGAGGAGGTTGGCGGCCAGCCAGAGACCGGCGGCAAGCAGCGCCAGCGCCATCAGGAAGCCCCAGCGATCGTCGCTCAGGAAGCCGCCGGGTGGCCGGGGAAAGTCGAGATAGAGGCCCTGCACGCCGCCGGTCCACTGCTCGATCAGCCGCCAGCGCAGGAGCTGCGGGAAGGCGATGGCGAAGGCGTAGCTCACCAGGGCCTGGGTCCACAGGCTGTGGCCGGCGGTGACCCGGCCGAGGCCGTAGCCGGCGGCGTAGCCCATCAGCGGAGCGAGCGCGAGCGCCCAGTAGAGCGACAGCGGCGTATGGGCGCCCAGGATGGCGGCGGTGTAGCCGCCGATGCCGAAGAAGCCGGCCTGGGCGAAGGAGAACTGGCCGCTCACACCGCACAGGATCACCAGGCCGAGGAGCGCGATCGCCCAGATCACGGCCTGGGTGAAGCGGAAGACGATGAAATCCGGGAAGCAAAACGAAAGCGCGGCCACCGCCACGAAGCCCATGGTCCACACGGTCCGCATGGCGCTACGATAGACCGGACAGCCAGGGAAAGGGAGGGATGCGATGCGGCTCAGGCAATGCGTTTTCGTCTGCGGCGATCTCGAAAGCACGCGCGAGGAACTCTGCGACATCCTGGGCATCGAGGTCGCCTACCGCGATCCCGGCGTCGCCAAATGGGGCCTGGTCAATGTCGTCTGCCCGACCGGCCACGACTTCCTCGAGATCGTGACGCCGTTCCAGCAGGGCACGTCGGCGGGCCGCTATATCGACCGGCGCAAGGGCGACGGCGGCTACATGGTGATCCTCCAGGTTCCCGACGCCGCGGCCGAGCGCAAACGCGTCACCGACATGGGCGTGCGCGCGGTGGCGCAGAAGGACCTGCCGGAATACCAGTACACGCACTTCCATCCTGCCGACACGTCAGGCGTGCTGCTGTCGCTCGACACGACCTTTGCGCCCAAGGATGTCGATCCGGCGCTGTGGTGGCCGCCGGCCGAGAAAGGCTGGCTGAAGCACGCGCGCTCGGATGTGACCAACGGCCTGGCCGGTGTTGAGATCCAGCACGAGGATCCGGACAAGGCCGCCGCCACCTGGGCGAAAATCCTGAACCTTCCGGCGAAGGACGACATCATCCGGCTCGACGGCTCGCAGATCCGCTTCGTGCCGATCGTCGATGGGCGCGGACCCGGCGTGTCGGCCTATGACGTGAAGGTCGTCAACCGGGAACGCGTCCTGGCAGCGGCGGAGAAGCGCGGCAAGAAGCGGGGGCCGTCTCAGGTCGAGGTCTGCGGCTGCCGCATCAACCTGGTGTGAAGCCCGCGTGAGCGGGTGAAGAGAAACAGCAGGATCAGGAAGTTCAGCATGTTGAAGGCAACGCCGGTGCCGAATGCCGGCAGGTAGCTGCTGAACTGGTCGAACAGCAGGCCGGCGCCCCAGCCGCCGGCCGCCATGCCCATGGTGCCGCCGAACAGCACCGTCGGGATGCGCCAGTTCGCTTCCTCCAGGGGATAGTATTCGCGGACGACGATCACATAGGCCGGCACCAGCCCCGCCAATCCGAAGCCGAAGGCCGAGGAGACGAAGAACAAGGCAACGCCGTCCTGGGTCAGCAGGAAGCCGGTCAAGGCCGTGATCTGCGCCATCGAGCTCAGCACCAAGGTCTGCAGGCCGCCGATGCGATCGCAGAGCCAGCCCCAGAACTGCCGCGCCAGGAAGGCGCTGCCCAGCAGCACCGACAGCATCGCCGCTCCGTACTGCGAGGCGAAGCCGAGGTCACCGCAATAGGCCACGACATGCTGCATCGGCATCGCCATGGGCACGCAGCAGCAGAAGATCGCCAGCATCAGGAGCGCCATCGCCACGTTGGGCGGCAGGCCGACCACGTCCGCCGGGCGGTGCGCCGTGCGTGTTGCCGTGACGGCGGGCGCCGGTGCGTCGGGCGGCGGCCGCAGGAAGAGTGCGGCCAGCGCGATCACCGCCAGGATCAGGAAACACCCGAACAGCATCATGGTGCGGCGCCAGCCGATCTCGTCGATGCCGAACTGCAGCAGCGGCGGCCAGATCGTGCCGGCGACCGCCTGGCCCGACGAGATCAGCGCCACGGCGGAGCCGCGCCGGCGTTCGAACCAGCGGCTGACGTAGGTGAGAAGGGGCGAGAACATGCAGGCGCTGCCGAACAGCCCCATCAGGACGCCGTGACCGGCATAGAGTTGGAGCAGGCCGCCCGAGGCGGAGAGCACGAGGCCCGCGGCCATCATGACCGCGCCGAACATCACGATGCGGCGGACGCCCAGCCGCCCCGCCAGCCAGCCCGCCAGGATGCCGCCGATCGAGGCGCCGACATAGACGAAGGCACCGACCGCTGCTGCCCCGGAGCGCTCAGTCTGCAGTTCGGCGGCGATCGGCTTCATGGCCAGCACGGCAATCAGCGGCGCGCCGTAGGCGATGGTCAGGATGGCGACCGCCGCCGCGGCCACGGTCCAGGCGGCGCGGCCGTCCAGCTCACCGCTGTTGTTCGTCATGCCGTACTATACGGCGGCGAACTCGCGGGTGGGTCGCAGTTTTCGTCCCACCAGGAATAGGAGCACTGCGAGATTGACGAGGTTGAACGCCATGCCGACGGCGAAGGAAGAGAGGTAGTCGCCGAACGCGTCGTAGAGGAAGCCCGCTCCCCAGCCGCCCACCGCCATGCCCAGCAGGCCGGCGAACAGCACCGTGGGGATGCGCCAGTTGGCTTCCTCGACCGGATAGTATTCGCGGATCGCGATCACGTAGGCGGGCAACAGTCCCGACAGCCCGACACCGAAA
>JAUXRT010000265.1 GCA_030681635.1 Reyranella sp. | reverse complement strand
GGACTGCGGGCCTCCGGCTCGCGGCATGACCATGAGCGCCACTGGAGTGGCGCGCTCCCAGCGAAGGAAAGAACCAATGGTTCACCAAAATTGTCATCCCGAGGCCGCAGGCCGAGGGACCTTTACGGATCAGGCACCACCCCGTCGTCTCGAGCGGAGCGAAGCGAAGTCGAGAGACCTTCTCTCCACGATTAGCCCCGTGCGGATTGAAACGAGGTCCCTCGGCTCCGATCGGGACGACGTGTAAGGATTAGATGAGATGAAGTACGAAACCCTCACCGACGCCGAAGCCCGCGACCTGCGCGCGCTGGCCGGTCTCATGATCCCCGCCAGCGCCACCTACAAGGTGCCCGGCGCCGACGACGATCTGATCTTCGCCGACATCATAAAAAACCTCGAACGCGACACCGAGGACGCGCGCACCGCGCTGGCTCATCTGGCGAAGCTGGCCGGCGGCGCCTTCGCCGACCTGTCCGAGGACCGCCGCCGCGACGTCGCCGCGACCTTCAAGAAGGAAGGCGGCGCGCCGCTGTTCGCGCTCAACCGCGTGGTGCTGCTCTGCTACTACCGCGACGACCGGGTGATGCGGTCACTCGGCCAGGAGCCACGCTCGCCCTTCCCGAAGGGCCACGAAGTCGAACAGGGCGACTGGTCGTTGCTCGATCCGGTGAAGAAGCGGGCGCCGATCTGGCGGCCGGCGCGGTAACCTCGCGGACGCTCCGAGACTCAGTCGCTGGACGTTCTTATTCCGTAAAGTTGCTCTCGAGGCAGTTTCCCGCATTTCCGATGCGGCGCACGATTATGCGCAGTCGGGGAAAAAGTGTGCACCTCCGACTGCCCAAAATGGGCATCCCCCTAGAAATGCCACGCCCCGCGCAGGCTGAGGCCCTGGCTGAGGAAGCTGTCGCCGGCCGAGAGCGTGTAGTCGAGCTTCGCCTCGAAGCCGCGGACCTCGTAGAGCTGCACGCCGATCTCGACGTTGGCCAGCACGCTGGGCCCGTTGAAGGTGGTCTGGAAACTGCCGAGGCTGGCGAGCGGCCCCTGGAAGCTCGCCACCATCGTCGAGCTGTTGTCCGGCATGTAGCTGGCGCCGAGCGCCAGGTAGGGCCGCAGGATGAGCGTATCGGAGAGGTTGGTGCAGCCACCCACTTCCACCGTGGGCGTCAGCGCGACGCTCAACTTGTCGCTGCCGCTGACGGAAAGCGCCAGCGGGCTCACCCCCGTTTCCTGGTAGCCCGGCAGGCTCGTGTAGGTGAGATCGAAATCGAAGCGTGGCCGCACGTACCACTCGGCGAAGGCAAATTCGTAGGCGGCCCTCGCCCGGCCGGTTCCCTGGAAGGACGAGGAATCGCTCTGAAGGCGGGTGTTGGAGCCAGGCACGCCGTCAGGGCGATCGATGTGGAGCGAGGTGGTGGCGAAGCCCAGCACGCCGCTCAGGAACCACGGGCCGACGACGCGTTTCAGCGCGACGGCACCCTCGGCGGTCTGGCCGTTCGCCGAAGCGCCGTTGCCCGCCTGCGACCAGCTCGAGCCGAAGCCCGCCAGGCCGCCCAGGAACCAGTCGGCGGCGATCTCCTTCTGGCCGCCCACGCGGAAAGTGGCGCTGTCGGTGTGGGAGTCGGCCGCGAACTGATTGACCTTGCGGCCGGTCAGCTTCGCCCAGACGCAGCTGTCCTCGGTGAGCAGCGTGCTCTGGCCCGCGAAGACAGGGCAGCTGTTGGCATGGACCGCCGACACCATCTGGCTCATGTCGGCAGCAATCGACGAGGTGCTGGCGCGGAGCGAGTTCGCGAGCTGGATCGTCTGCTGCATGCTATTCTGAAAGGCCTGCTTCACGGCCAGCTCTGCGTTTTGCAGCGACTGTTCCTGCGTCTGCAGCAGCGAGCTCTGCACCCGCAGCTGCGTCTGGATCGACTGAATGTTGGCGCGGAGGAAGTTGCCGAGGTCGGGCTGCGCCATTGCTGGCGTCACGGCAAGCACGACTAAGACGGCCGACGCCAGGACATGGGCCGCTGGTCTTCTCGACATCATTCAGCCTCGCGGAAGATCGAGACCCATTCCGCCCCGCCACACCCTCTGGTGCAGCGGATTGAATCCCATCCGATAGACCAGCTCGGCCGGGCGCTCGATATTCCAGATCGCGAGGTCGCAGGACTTCCCCGCCTCCAGCGTGCCGACGCGGTCGAGGCGGCCGAGCGCGCGGGCGGCTTCGCGCGTTGCGCCGGCCAGGCACTCGTCGACGGTGAGGCGGAACAGCGTGGCCGCCATGTTCATCGCCAGCAGCAGCGAGGTGAGCGGCGAGGAGCCGGGATTGCTGTCGGAGGCGATCGCGATGTGCGCGCCGTGGCGGCGCAGCAGATCGACCGGCGGCTTCTGCGTCTCGCGCACGAAATAAAAGGCGCCGGGCAGCAGCACGGCCACGGTGCCGGCCCGGGCCAAGGCCGCGACGCCCGCCTCGTCGACATGCTCCAGGTGATCGGCCGATTGCGCGCCGAACCGCGCCGCGAGCGCGGCGCCGTGCAGGTTGGAGAGCTGCTCGGCGTGCAGTTTTACCGGCAGGCCGTGTGCCTTTGCGGCCTCGAACACGCGCGCGACCTGCTCCGGCGTGAAACCGATGGTCTCGCAGAAGGCGTCGACCGAGTCGGCAAGGCCCGCGGCGGCGACCGCCGGCAGCATGTCGCGGCAGACAGTGCCGATGTAGGCGTCTTTATCTCCGGCCGCTTCGGGCGGCATGGCGTGGGCGCCGAGGAAGGTCGTCGTCACAGAGAGCGGCCGGACCTCGCCCAGCCGCCGCGCCGCCTTCAGCGACTTCATCTCGGCAGCGCGTTCGAGGCCGTAGCCCGATTTCACCTCCAGCGTGGTGACGCCCTCGGCGATCAGCGCATCGACGCGCGGCAGGGCGCTGGCCAGCAGCTCGTCCTCGGTCGCGGCGCGCGTCGCCTTCATGGTGGAGACGATGCCGCCGCCCGCCCGCGCCAGCTCCTCGTAGGTGGCGCCGGCCAGGCGCAGCTCGAACTCGTGCGCCCGGTTGCCGCCATGGACGATGTGGGTGTGGCAATCGACCAGGCCGGGCGTGATCCAGCGGCCGGCGCAATCCACGACATCGGGCGCCGTGAAGGCGGGCGCCTCGGCCTCCGGGCCGGCATAGACGATGTCGCCGCCGCGACAGGCGATCAGCCCCTTGTCGACGAGGCCGAGGCCACTGCCCTGCCCGGCCATGGTGGCGAGGCGCGCGTTCTTCCAGAGGCGATCGACCTGCATGCCCCCGTTCTAGCGCATTCCGGGAGGGAGCAGGCAGCGAAGAAATAGTTGACAATTCAGCAGGTTTTTGGCTATATTTCTGTCAGGCTGGCGCTTCCTATGAGTTGGGGGCGCCGGCCTTTTTCGTTTCCGGCGAGACCAACCCGCGTCATTGGCGGGCGCCATTTACTGGACAGTGATCAACCGCCATGGCCGGGCCTGGTGGCACAGCCGATCGCGGGGCGATCCTGTCGGTGAATCAAAGGCTTGGCTGTGATTTTCGGCACAGCTGGATGGACAACGCGTGGCACAACGAGGTGTGCCAAAAATCGGCCACCTGACGCCCGCTAGACGCCGGCGTAGGGCTCGCCCCAACGGTCCTGGTAGACGATCTCCTTGAGCGGGCCACGGCCGACCGGGCCGAACTTGCCCATCGGATAGCCGATCGGGAGGATGGCGTAGGAGTGGACGCCCTCGGGCAGGCCGAGCGCCGCGTCGGCTTCCTTCTCGTAGAACATGTGCCGGGTGGTGAGCGTGGTGCCGAGGCCGAGGGCCCGCGTGGCCAGCACCATGTTCTGCACCGCCGGATAGATCGACGAGCCCGTCCCGCGGTTGGGCGTCGGGCCGTCTTCGAGGCAGGCCACGATCCAGACCGGCGCCTCGGCATAGTGGTCGGTGAGATACTCCACCGCGGCCACCTGGCGGAGATAGCGTTCCTTGGTGACGCCGGGCGGCGGCTCGCTCGAGCGGTAGCGCGGGCCGATCCATTCGTCGAAGGCCTTCTTGTACCAGACAGCCACCGCGTCCTTGATCTTGCGGTCCTTGATCACCAGGAAGCGCCACTTCTGGGTGTTGCCACCGTTGGGCGCGCAGGCGCCGGCCCGCAGGATTTTGGCGATCAGCTCGTCGGGCACGGGATCGGGCTTCAGGCGCCGCATGGCGCGGGTGGTTTCGATGATCTCGAACAGATCAGGCATGGATGTCTCCGCTTGTCAGGCTTTCAGCAGGATGGGCAGCGCCTGCTGGTAGGCGATCTCGGCCCGGACCTTCAGTTCGGCCAGCGTGCAGCTGCCGATGGGATGCTGCACCGTCAGGAAGGGATAGTCGGGCAGGCCGAGCACGCGCGCGATGTTGCGGGCCGTGACCTCAAACGGCGTGGTGCAGAGCACCACCGCGCGCTTGCCGAGTTGTTCGAAGGAGATGCCGTCGTGCAGACTGCACGTTGAGCAGGAGCCTCAATCGCC
>JAUXRT010000263.1 GCA_030681635.1 Reyranella sp. | reverse complement strand
TTATTGCCGGCGTCTCGATCCTGGCCGGCGGCTGGCTGGCGAGCAGCGGCGACGTCCTGGCGCTCTACCTGGGCTATGCTATTCCGCTGGGCTTCCTCGGCAATTCGGCCACCTTCACGCCGGCCATGAACAACATCCAGGGCTGGTTCGACCGCCGCCGCAGCACGGCGGTATCCCTCATCTCGGTGGGGCCCGCGATCTCGGGCTTCGTCTGGCCGCAGGTCTACCGCTGGCTGGTGCCCGAGGTCGGCTGGCGCGAGACGCTGGTGATCTATGGCGTCGTGGCCGGCGTGCTGATCTTTCTCTGCGCCTTCTACATCAGGCCCTCGCCGATGGCGCGCAGCAAGGCGGCGCGGCCGGCCGAGGATCACTCGGCGCTGCCGATGTCGTCGCGCTCGATCATGGTCTTGCTCTCGGCGGCGGCCTTCTGCTGCTGCACCGCCATGGCCGTGCCGTTCGTGCACATGGTGGCCTTCTGCGGCGACCTTGGTTTCTCGTCGGCGCGTGGTTCCGAGGCGATCGCGCTGATCCTGCTGACGGCAGTGGCCGCGACCTTCGCCATGGGCCGGCTCTCCGACTACATCGGCCCGATCAAGGTGAGCCTGCTCTGTGCCCTCATCCAGATCGCTTCGCTGGTCGGCTTCGTCTTCGTCGAGAGCCTGTCGGGCATCTACACGCTCTCGGTCATCCACGGCATTCCCTACATTGCCATCGTGCAGGGCTACGCGCTGATCCTGCGCTATCTCTACGGCCCCACCATCGGTGGCTGGCGTCTGGGCGTGGTCATGTTGTTCGCCATGGCAGGCATGGCGGTCGGCGGCTGGCTGGGTGGCGCGATCTTCGACGCCACGCTCTCCTACCGCTCGGCTTTCCGGGCAGCACTCGCCTTCAATCTCCTGAACCTGATGCTGCTCGGCCTGTTCTACTTCGCCCAGCGCCGGCGGACATCGGCGGGCCTCACGGTGTAGGATTTCCCGGTCGGAGGATTCGGCATGAGTCACGATCACGATCATGAACACGATGACGGCCAGGACGTCCCGTCGGACATGGAATTGCGCGTCAAGGCGCTGGAGTCGCTCCTGGTGGAGAAGGGGTTGGTCGATCCTGCTGCCCTGGATGCGATCATCGATGCCTACGAGAACAAGATCGGCCCGCGCAACGGCGCCCGCGTGGTCGCGCGTGCCTGGACCGATCCCGCGTATAAGGCACGCCTGTTGGGCGGTGACGCCACGACCGCCATCGCCGAGATGGGCTATTCCGGTGCGCAAGGCGAGCACATGGTGGTGGTCGAGAACACGGCCGACACGCACAACCTCGTCGTCTGCACGCTCTGCTCCTGCTACCCGTGGCCGGTCCTGGGCTTGCCTCCGGTCTGGTACAAATCTTCGGCGTATCGCTCGCGCGCGGTGATCGACCCACGCGGTGTGCTGCGCGAGTTCGGGCTCCCGGTGCCCGACGATGTGGCCGTGCGCGTCTGGGATTCCACGGCCGAGATCCGCTACCTCGTGCTGCCGGAGCGCCCCGCCGGGACCGATGACATGGACGCGGAGCAGCTTGCGGCGCTGGTGACGCGCGATGCGATGGTCGGTGTCGCCAGGGTAGCGGGCCCGGCATCGGGAGAGCGCGCATGAACGGCGTGCACGACATGGGCGGCATGCACGGCTTCGGGTCGGTCGAGGCGGAAGCCGACGAGCCGGTCTTCCATGCGCCATGGGAGGGCCGCGTGCTGGCGCTGCGTCGGGCCGCGGGTGCCTGGCGGCGCTGGAACATCGATGTCGGCCGCCACAGCATCGAAACCCTGCCGCCAGCCGACTATCTGCGCCTGAGCTACTACGAGAAGTGGTTCGCCTCGACGATCAAGCTGGTGCTGGGCGCCGGCCTCGTCACGCCGGAGGAGATCGCTTCGGGACGCCCGGCCTCAGGCTCGAAGGTCGCGACGCCACCGCTGACGGCCGACAAGGTGATGCCGGCACTCGCGGCCGGAGGCCCGACCTTGCGGAAGACGTCCGCGAGACCGCGCTTCGCAGCAGGTGCGGCGGTTCGCGCGCGCGACATCAATCCGATTGGCCACACGCGGTTGCCGCGTTACGTGCGTGGTCGCCAGGGCACGATCGAGTGCGATCATGGCGCGCACGTCTTCCCCGACAGCAACGCGCGCTTCGAGGGCGAGAAGCCGCAATTCCTCTACACCGTGCGTTTTGCCGCTCGCGAGCTGTGGGGCGAGGACGCCAACCCGGCCGACACGGTCCACCTCGACCTGTGGGAAGAGTATCTCGATGCCGCGTGATCGTATCGAGATGCTGCCCGGCCTGCCGATCGACCGGGATGGTCCGGTCTTCGCCGAACCGTGGCAGGCCCAGGCCTTCGCGCTTGCCCTGAAGCTCTGCGACGCCGGACACTTCACTTGGGCAGAGTGGGTGGAGACGCTGTCGGCGGTGCTGCGTGAGGGCACGCCCGACGACGGTTCGAACTATTACGGGCGCTGGCTCGTCGCGCTCGAGAGGCTATGCTTCGCGAAGTCGCTGACCGACTCGTCGGCCCTCGAAAGCCGCCGGGATGCCTGGGCCGACGCCTATCGTTCGACGCCTCATGGCGTGCCCGTGGAACTGCGGCGTGGTGCTGGGAGTGATCAATGAGTGACGAT
>JAUXRT010000441.1 GCA_030681635.1 Reyranella sp. | reverse complement strand
CGGGCATCTGCCTCGACACCAACGAGCCCGGCATGCCGTGGGGCACCTTCTGCGAGACGCGCGCCGCCTGGGTCAAAGCCAGGCTCGATCGCCTCGGGACCACGCCGGTGATCAGCTTCATCCACCACCCGCCCTTCAAGGTGCGGATCCGGCGCATGGACGACATCTCGCTGCTGGAACCGAAGCACCTGATCGCCGCCCTCGAAGGCCGGACCAGCATCCGCCACATGTTCTTCGGCCACCTGCACCGGCCGGTGGCCGGAAGCTGGCGCGGCATTCCGATCTCGACCTTGCGCGCCACCAGCCACCAGGTCGCCCTCGACTTCGTCATCGAAGGCCGCATCCCCGGCAGCCACGAGCCACCCGCCTACGGCGTCTGCCTGCTGGAGGAAGACCAGTTGATCGTGCACATGCACGATTATCTCGACCGGACGCACACGTTCCTGCTGTAGGGCGGCGACTAAAATGGGCTAGCATGGCGGGCGCAGCGAGCGATCAGCAGGAGGGTCCGTCATGGACATCCGACACGACGCGTCCGTTCACAAACCCGCCACCACGCCACAAACTCCACCCGGCCAGACTCCGCACGGGCCATGGCCCGAGGACTCGCTCGCCCGCGTCCCCTACTGGGTCTACCAGGATCCCGACAACTATACCCGGGAGCAGCGCCGCATCTTCGAGGGCGCGACCTGGAACTTCGTCTGCCTGGAAACCGACATCCCTGAAAAGGGCGACTATCGCACCAACCAGGTGGGCGGCCTGCCAGTCATCGTGGTCCGCGCCGCCGACGGCGCGATCAACTGTTTCGAGAACCGCTGCGCGCACCGCGGCGCCCTGATCGCCTTCGACGACGGCGGCAACGTCCAGAACAACTTCAAGTGCATCTATCACGCCTGGAGCTATGACCTCGCCGGCAACCTCAGGGGCATCGCCTTCGAGCATGGCGTCAACGGCGCCGGCGGCATGCCCAAGGACTTCAAGCGCGAAACCCACAGCCCGCGCAAACTGCGCACGACCAGCCTGTGCGGCCTGGTGTTCGCCACCCTCTCCGAGGACACGCCGCCGATCGAGGAATATCTCGGCGCCGAAATCACGGGCCGCGTGCGCCGCGTGCTGGGCCGCCCGATCCGGATCATGGGCCGCTTCACCCAGCCGCTGCCCAACAACTGGAAGCTCTACGTCGAGAACGTTAAGGACACCTATCACGCGAGCCTGCTGCATCTCTTCTTCGCGACCTTCCGCATCACGCGCCTGACCCAGGCGGGCGGCGTGCTGGTCAGTCCCGACGGCGGCCATCATGCGAGCTACACCATCGGCAGCGAGGATGCGCCCGGCGCCGCCGCCTTTCGCGAGAAGGACCTCAGGTCCGAGCAGGACGACTACAAGCTCGCCGATCCCAGCATGCTCGATCCCGTCGACGAGTTCGGCGACCGCATTCAGCTCCAGATGCTGACGATCTTCCCCAGCACCGTGCTGCAGCAGGTTCACAACTGCCTCGCCGTGCGCCAGGTGGTGCCCAAGGGGACCGGCGGCATGGAACTGCGCTGGACCTACTTCGGCTTCGCCGACGACACGGCGGAAATGAACAAGCGGCGGCTAAAACAGCAGAACCTCGTGGGCCCGGCCGGCCTGGTGTCGATGGAGGACGGCTGCGTCGGCGGCTTCGTCCAGCGCGGCATCGCCGAGGCCGGCGACAAGATCTCCGTCGTCGAGATGGGCGGCGACACCGCCGAAAGCCAGGCGACGCGCGCCACCGAGTCCGCCGTGCGCGGCTTCTGGCAGGCTTACCGCCGCCACATGGATTACTAGGAGACGACTGGCATGGACGTGGCGCGACTGGTCGAGCTGAATGCCGCCTACGCGCGCACCATCGACACCGAGCAGTTCGAGCAGTGGCCCGGGCTGTTCACCGAGCCCTGCCTCTACAAGGTGACCACGGCGGAGAACGTCGCCAAGGGCTACGAGGCCGGCATCATCTACGCCGATTCGCGCGCCATGCTGCAGGACCGCGTGTCGGCGCTGCGCAAGGCCAACATCTACGAGCAGCAGCGCTACCGCCACATCGTCGGCCTGCCGGTGGTGCTGGGCCAGGAGGGCGACGCGGCTGTCACCGAGACTCCATTCCTGATCGTGCGCATCATGCGCGACGGGACGATGGCGCTGTTCGCCACCGGCTGCTACCGCGACAAGGTCGCGGCCGACGGGGCGGGCACGCTCAGGTTTGCCGAGCGCATCGTGGTGTGCGACGGCGCCCGCTTCGACACGCTGGTCGCCATCCCGCTCTAGGGTTGAAGATCCCTCTTGAAGGTCGTAGTATGGGTACCCATATCGGCACACCCATACGGATGCCCACATGAAAACGACCGTCGATATTTCCGATCCCCTGTTGCGCGAGGCACGCAAGGTCGCCGCACGGGAAGGCGTCACTCTGCGAACGCTGATCGAGCGCGGCCTACATCGCGTCGTTGCCGAGACCAAGCAAGGCAAGCCCTTCAAGCTGCCTCGCGCCAGTTTCAAGGGGAAGGGCCTTCAGCCCGGACTCCGCGACGCCGACTGGGAGAAGTTGCGCGACCTCGCCTATGAGGGTCGTGGCACTTGATTGCCGTCGACACCAACATCCTCGTCTATGCCCATCGCGAGGATTCGCCCTTTCACAAGGCTGCGCTCGCACGGGTGACCGAACTGGCGGAAGGGTCGTCGAACTGGGCGATCCCGTGGCCCTGCCTGCACGAGTTCCTGGCCATCGTCACCCATTCCCGCATCTATGTACCGCCGACGCCGCTGGAGCGGGCGACCGAGCAGGTCGATGCGTGGCTTGGCTCGCCCACGGTGGCGCTGTTGACCGAATCGGCAACGCACTGGCCGACGCTGCGAGCCATTCTTTCGGAAGGTCTAATTTCCGGTCCGCGCGTGCACGATGCGCGTGTCGCGGCGCTCTGCCGCCAGCACGGCGTCCGGCAACTCTGGTCGGCCGATCGCGACTTCAGCCGGTTCACCGGCTTCTCGGTCGTCAATCCCTTGATCGATTCTTGACCGACCTTCCCGTCGACGAGGCTCTGCCGCGCCTGAAAGAGGCGCTGGCCGGGCGCAACGCCGCCGTGCTGGTCGCGCCGCCGGGCGCCGGCAAGACGACGCGCGTGCCGCTGGCGCTGCTCGACGCGCCGTGGCTGGACGGCCACCGGATCGTCATGCAGGAGCCGCGGCGGCTGGCCGCCCGCGCCGCCGCGCGCCGCATGGCGGCGACGCTGGGCGAGGCGGTGGGCGAGACCGTGGGCTATCGCGTGCGCTTCGACAGCAAGGTGGGCCCGCGCACGCGCATCGAAGTCGTGACCGACGGTCTGTTCCTGCGCATGCTGCAGGACGATCCGTCGCTGGACGGCATCGGCTGCGTGATCTTCGACGAGTTGCACGAGCGCGGGCTGGAGACCGACCTGTCGTTTGCCCTGGTGCGCGAGGCACAGACGGCCTTGCGCGAGGACCTCCGCGTCGTGGCCATGTCGGCGACCCTCGATCCCGGGCCGGTCGCCGAGCGGCTGGGCGGCGCGGCGGTGATCGAAAGTGCCGGCCGCATGTTCCCGGTCGAAACGCGCCACCTCGACCGCGAGGCGGCGGGCCGGATCGAGGACACGGTCGCCGCGGCGATTCGCCGGGCATTGGCCGAAGAGAGCGGCAGCGCGCTGGTGTTCCTGCCCGGCGTCGGCGAAATCCGCCGCGTCGAGGAGCGGTTGCAGGGGCTCGGGCCCGCGATCGATATCGCGCCGCTCTATGGCGATCTTTCGCCGGCCGACCAGGACCGGGCCATCGCCCCCTCATCTGCAGGACGACGCAAGGTGGTGCTGGCGACATCGATTGCCGAGACCAGCCTCACCATCGAGGGTGTGCGGATCGTGATCGACTCCGGCCTGATGCGGATGCCGCGCTTCTCGCCGCGTTCGGGCATGACGCGGCTGGAGACGGTGCGCGTGAGCCAAGCCTCGGCCGACCAGCGCCGCGGCCGCGCCGGCCGGCTGGAACCGGGCGTATGCTACCGACTGTGGACGGCGGAAGCCGAACGCGGGCTGCTGCCGTTCACGCCGCCGGAAATCCTCGATGCCGATCTCGCCCCGCTGGCGCTCGAACTCGCCGCCTGGGGCGTGGGTGATGTCGCCAGCCTGCCGTGGCTGACGCCGCCGCCGGCTGCCTCGCTCGCCACGGCGCGCGCCCTGCTGGCCGATCTCGGTGCGGTCGATGACTCCGGCGCGATCACGCCGCACGGCCGGGCCATGGCGCGCCTCGGCCAGCATCCACGCCTCGCCCATCTTGTGCTGAAAGGCCGTGAGTTGGGACAGGGCAAGGTGGCCGCCCTGCTGGTGGCGATCCTGGGCGAGCGCGATTTCCTGCGCCTGCCACCGGGCCAACGCGATGCCGACCTGCGCCACAGGGTCGACATCGCGCTGTCGGGCAAGGCGCCGCGGCAGATCGCCGAAGTGGCGCGACGCCTCACTCAAAATCAGGCGTCCCGCGAAACGCCCGACATCGCCATGACCGGCGCGCTGCTGGCGCTGGCCTATCCCGATCGCATCGGCCGCCGCCGCGCCGGCACGGCAGGACGCTACCTGCTGTCGGGCGGTCGCGGCGCGGCGCTGCCTGAGGGCGATCCGATGGCCAACGAGGAGTTCCTGGTCGTGGCCGATCTCGACGGCTCGACCCAGGACTCGCGCATCTTCCTCGCCGCCCCCGTCACCGCGGGCGAAATCGAGGAGCTCTACGCCGAGCGCATCGTGGCGGAGGAGATCGTGCGCTGGAGCCCGCGCGACGGCGCCGTGCTGGCCCGCCGGCGGCGGCGCCTCGGCGCGCTGCTGCTGGAGGACAAGCCGCTCTCCAGGCCCGATGCGGACGCCGTGAAGGCCGCGATGGTCGACGGCATCCGCCAGCTCGGCCTAAAAGCCCTGCCGTGGAGCGACGATCTCGCCAGGTGGCGGGAGCGCGTGGCGTTCATGCGCGCCCATGACGAGAACTGGCCCGATCTTTCCGACACGCCCCTGCTCGCCTCCCTGGAAGAATGGCTGGGGCCCTTCCTCGACGGCGTGTCGCGACGCGACCACCTGGCGCGCGTCGATCTCGCGGCGGCGCTGAAGGCGCTGGTGCCGTGGGACCGGCAGCGCGACCTCGACCGGCTGGTGCCGACCCACATCGAGGTACCGAGCGGCTCGCGTGTTGCGGTCGACTACAGCA
>JAUXRT010000424.1 GCA_030681635.1 Reyranella sp. | reverse complement strand
TACCCGGGCATCGGGCCCGAGCATTCCTGGCTCAAGGAAATGGGCCGCATCGAATACGTGTCGGCGACCGACGGCGAAGCGCTAGAGGCGTTTCAGCTGTTGTGCAAGCTCGAAGGCATCATTCCCGCACTTGAGCCAGCGCATGCGCTGGCGCACGTCACCAAACTCGCGCCAACGCTGCCCAAGCACAATCTTCTCGTGATGAATCTCTGCGGCCGTGGCGACAAGGATGTCTTCGCCGTCGCCGAGCGCCTGGGAATGAAGATCTGACCATGAGCCGCATCACCAAGCGCTTCGCCCAGCTCAAGGCCGACAAGCGTGCCGGGCTCGTGACCTACATCACGGCCGGCGATCCCGACGGCGACATCAGTTACCAGATCCTGAAAGGTCTGCCGGCGGCCGGCGCCGACCTGATCGAGCTCGGCATGCCGTTCACCGATCCGATGGCCGATGGCCCCTCGATCCAACTCGCCGGCCAGCGCGCGCTCAAGGCTGGCATGACGATCGACAAGACCTTCGACATGGTGCGCCGTTTCCGCAAGGAGACCGGCGACGACGACACGCCGATCCTGCTGATGGGCTACTACAACCTCGTTTATCAGCGCGGACCGGAGAAATTCTGCAAGGACGCCGCCGCCGCTGGCGTCGACGGCTTCATCCTGGTCGATCTGCCGCCGGAAGAAGCCGACGAGCTCAAGCCCCATGCAGCCGCCGCCGGTCTCGACACCGTGCTGCTGACCGCGCCCACCACCGACGACAAGCGCCTGCCGGCGGTGCTGAAATATTCGTCGGGCTTCGTCTATTTCGTCTCGGTGCTGGGCATCACCGGCACGCGCTCGGCGACCGAGGAGGCGGTGCGGACCCATGTCGCGCGCATCCGCCGCCATACCAAGCTTCCCGTGGGCGTGGGCTTCGGCATCCGCACGCCCGATCAGGCGGCCGCGGTGGCGCGCCACGCCGATGCCGCGGTCGTCGGCACCGCCATCATCGATCGCGTGAAGGCCGGCCTCGACGACAAGGGCAAGCCCAAGCCGGATCTGGTGCCCGGCGTCTTTGCCTATATCCGGGCGCTGGCGGATGGCGTCCGCGGCGTGCGCAAGGCCTAGGCTTTCGCCTCTTCCTCGTCGTCGTCGAACAGCAGGTCGGCCACGAAGGAGTTGGTCTTGCGTTCCCAGCCGAAGGTCGAGGTCTGGCCATGGCCGGGCACGAAGGTGATGTCGTCGCCCAGCGGCCACAGCCGCTTGCGGATCGAGTTCAGCAACTGCTCGTGATTGCCGCGCGGAAAGTCGGTGCGGCCAATCGAGCCCCGGAACAGCACGTCGCCCACGAAGGCGACCTTGGCCGGACGGTTCACGAACACGACATGGCCCGGCGTGTGGCCGGGGCAGTGCACGACGTCGAAAGTGAGATTGCCCAGGCTCACCGTCTCGCCGTTCGTCAGCCAGCGGTCGGGCACGAACGGCTTGTAGAGCGGGAAATTGTATTTGCGGCCCGAGTCCGGCAGTCCCTCGATCAGGAACAGGTCGTCCTCGTGCGGCCCCTCGATCTTGACGCCGTAATGCTCGGCCATGGTGCCCGCGGCCGAGGCGTGGTCGACATGGCCATGGGTCAGCATGACCTTGGTGATCTTGATGCCCTGTTCGGCGATCGCCTCTTTCAGCATGTCGAAGTCGCCGCCGGGATCGACGGCGCTGCCTTCCATGGTCTCATCGCACCAGACGATGGAGCAGTTCTGCTGAAAGGGGGTGACGGGGGCGATCATGACCTTGAGCATGCCCCCGATCTAATGCCTCCCGCGCGGCAACGGAAGCGCGTATGCTGGGGGTCCCTCATGCGTCGGCAGCGATGAACCTGCGTCTTCTGTTCTGTGTCCTGGGCCTTCTGGGCAGCCTCCTCGGCCTTTGTGCGGCGTCGGCCCGGGCCCAGATCGCCCCGGTGGCGTCGCCTTCCGGACCGGTCATGGCCGGCCCCTACGTCGTGGTCGATCCCGCCACCGGCGAAACCCTGCTGGAGCGCAACGCGGGCGCTTCCTGGTATCCGGCCTCGCTCACCAAGATCATGACGATCTACATCGTCTTCGAGGAGCTGAAGGCCGGCCGCCTGACCCTGTCCTCGCCAGTGCCCTTTTCGCAGTACGCCAGCGCCAAGCCGGCCTCGAAGCTGGGCATTGCGCCCGGCGGATCGATCACGGTGGAGCAGGGCCTGCAGGCGCTGGTCGCGCGTTCGGCCAACGATGTCGCCACCGCCTTCGGCGAGCGGATTTCAGGCACCGAGGCGGCGTTCGCCCAGCGCATGACCGAGACCGCTGCCAGGCTCGGCATGACGGCCACCCAGTTTCGCAATGCCAACGGCCTGCCCGATCCCGAGCAGGTCACGACGGCGCGCGATCTCGCCGTGCTCGGCGTCGCGCTGGTGAAGGATTTCCCGCAATACTACGGCTACTTCCACACCCAGGAGTTCATGTTCGGCAAACAGAAGATCGGGCCGGGCATCAAGTTCCTCGATCTCTATGCGCCCTATGCCGACGGGCTGAAGACGGGCTTTATCTGCGCCTCGGGCTTCAACATCGTGGGCAGCGCGGTCCGCGACGGGCGCCGGCTGGTCGCCGTGGCGCTCGGCTTCAAGCGCGCCGACCTGCGCGACGAATTCATCGTCCGGCTGCTCGACGAGGCCTTCCTGCTCAAGACCGGCGGCAGCCGGCCCAAGATCTGGCAGCTTCGCAACGGCGGCAGCGGCCCGGCTACCGTGCTGCCCTACGGCGAGTGCGGCACGATCCGTTACGACATGCCCG
>JAUXRT010000409.1 GCA_030681635.1 Reyranella sp. | reverse complement strand
GTGACGGTGCGCGACATCATGAAGGCCTGCGGGCTGACGCAGGGCGCGCTCTACAATCACTTCAAGTCGAAGGACGAGCTGCTGCACGACATCATCGCCTCGACCCAGGGCGAACTCGAGCGGATATGCCAGCAGGCGGTGGCGGGGGCGGGAGACGATCCGCGTGCCAAGC
Source organism: Reyranella sp. (assembly GCA_030681635.1). GTDB lineage: Bacteria > Pseudomonadota > Alphaproteobacteria > Reyranellales > Reyranellaceae > Reyranella. Next base: position 3,448 of record JAUXRT010000409.1, on the reverse strand, counting down.
TGGCGGCGTTCGTGCGTGTCTATGTCATGCGCCATTGCCGGCTCCGGGTCGAAGCCCTCGTTGCCAACCGCGAGATCGGTTGGCTCGACGCGGCGCGTGTCGCCGACATTCGCCGCAGCCGTCGTGCCATTCGCGACGTCGTCGTCGCGATCCTGAAGCAAGGTGTCGAGGGCGGCCTGTTCGATCCGCCATTGACCGGCGGCCGCCAGGATCTCAAGGCCATCGCCATGGCCTTGCTCGATCAGTGGACTCACGTCTCGATGTGGTACGGCCCCGGTGGGGAGATCACGGAAGAGGAAATGGCCCAGCTCTATGCCGACATGGCGCTGCGCGCGGTCGGCGCCCGGCCTTAATTAAGCCCAAGAGTATTGGAGTATCTGGGCATGTTCGCACGTCTGGCAGCCCTTGCCGTGGCCTTCCTGTCCGCCGCCGCCTGCACCCCGGAGGCGGCCGGCACGCCTCCGCCCACAACGAGCAGCACGGCAATCGCTGCGGCACCGAGCAGCGGCGCCGTGCCGGCCGGGCGCTGGCGGGCGGTGCTGATCGCCGGTGACAACAACAGCCCGGCCTTCGACAACGGTGTCCAGTCGTTGCGCGAGAAGCTCGTGGCGCATGGCGTGACCAACATCTCGGTCTATTCCTCGGATACCGCGCGCACCGCACCGGCGCAGCTCGCGAGCGTTGCCAACGTGGCGACCGCGTTGCGTGCCGGCGGCGGTGATGCATGCTTCGTGTTTGTCACCAGCCACGGCGAGGAGAGAGGGTTCGTCCTGAAGACCGATCGCCGGCTGTTCGACCCTGGCTCGCTCGACCGCGTGCTGAGCGCGGGCTGCGGATCGGTGCCCACCGTCGTCGTGGTGTCGGCCTGCCACAGCGGGACTTTCCTGACGGCCGCGATGCGCAAACCAAACCGCGTGATCCTGACGGCCGCCGCGACGGACCGCACCAGCTTCGGCTGCGGCGCCGGCGATCAGTACACCTACTATGACCAATGCCTGCTGCAGCAATTCGATGGTGCGGCGACGTGGCGGGATCTCGCCGTGGCCACGCGCGCCTGCGTCGAGAACCAGGAGCGCCGCATGGGCATTCGCCAGTTCTCCCTGCCGCAGACCTTCGTGGGTGCCCAGGTCGAGGGCTTGCGGCTGCCGCAGCGCTGAGCGGCGGGCGCTAGCCGATCACGGCCGTGAAGTCGCAGGTCACCAGGTGCGCGCTGTCGGCTGACAGCAGCAGCGTGTGACGCGCCGGGCGTGAGGCCGCGTCGGGAAACATCTTCACCCACTCGTCGTTCAGTGCCGCGCGGCCGGTCGAGGGCTGCTTCATCCAGAAGTTGATCTTGATGATGTCGTCGACCGTGCCGCCGCCGGCTTCGACGCACAGGCGGATATGCTTGAAGATGTTGGCGACCTGCCCCGCGAGATCGGGGGGCGCGATGCGCGTGCCCGGCTCGGTGCCGTTCATGATGCTCGACATCAGGATGTTGCCGATCCGGCTGCCGTTGGGGATCGGATTCTGGTGGCTGTAGCCGGGATAGTTGACGCTCTTGCGCTTGGCCATGGTTTCGCTCCCTGGAAAAGGCCGGGAGCATTGCATTTCCGCCGGCGTTGGCAAATGGTCCTCGCCGGAGGAAACAAACAATGACCGGCAGCAAATCGGACTCCCTCGTCGATTATGCGCGCGACGGCGCGATCGTCACTCTGACCCTCAATCGCCCGGAGAAATTGAATGCCTTCAGCGACGAGCTGGTAGGGGCGCTGTCGGAGGCGTTGCATCGTTTCGATATGGACGACGAGGCGCAGATTGCGATCCTGAACGGACGCGGCCGGGCCTTCTCGAGCGGTGCCGACGTTCAGCAGCGCCAGCTGCGCAGCCGCGAGGAGTTCCTCCGGCTGGGCGGACCGCAGGGCCGTGGCACACACTCCTCCGATCTGCTGACCAAGGCGGTCAACTGGAAACCGGTGATTGCCGCCGCCCACGGCTATGTGCTGGGCCTGTCCGTCGGCATCGTGCTGGAATGCGATCTGGTCGTCGCCGAGGAAGGGACCAAGTTCCAGGTCACCGAGACGTCGCGCGGTCTGGGCGCCGGCAAATACTGGGCCTTGATGCATTACCGAGGCGGCGGCGCCTTCACCATGGAGGCAGCACTCACCGGGCGATTCTTCACGGCCGAAGAGGCCTTCAAGGCCAACCTCATCAATCGCGTGGCACCGAAAGGCAAGTATCTCGACGTGGCCGTCGAACTGGCGCGCGACGTGATCAAGAATCCGCCGCTGAGCGTGCGCTCCACCGTGCGGATGCGGCGCTGGTACATGGATCGCCTGAGCCGCGAGGCGATGTTCATGACGGCGCCGGAGCGTCTCTATCTATCTGAGGATTTCGGCGAAGCCGCGCGCGCCTTCACCGAGAAGCGCAAGCCGAAGCCCTTCAAGGGCCGCTGAGCCTTTCAGCCGCCAGGTCGCGCAGGCGAGCGCGCTGGACTTTCGGGCCGTTGGGCGAGGGCGTGACGGGAAACTCCAGGACGGCGAAGACGCGCACCGGCACCTTGTAGTTTGCCAGGCCGCGCCGGCAGTGGGCGATGACGGCGGCTTCGTCGAGCGTGGCGCCTGGCTCGAGGATGACGAAGGAGACGGCGCGCACGCCCTCGGGCCGGGGCAAGGCGATGGTCTGGCAGGCGGAGACGCCGGCAACGGTCTGGATATGACTCTCGATTTCGAGCGGATTGACGAGGAAACCTGAAAGCCGCAGCACGTCGCCCATGCGGCTGAGGAAAGTGAAGCCGCCATCGCCATCGAGTTCGGCCAGATCGCCGGTGCGGACATAGCCGTCCGCGGTGATGGTCTCGGCGGTCGCCGCGTCGTTGCCATAGTAGCCGACCATCAACGAGGGGCCTGCGCATTCCAGCAGGCCCGGCTGGCCGGTGCCGAGGAGTGCGCCGCTTTCCGGGTCGCGGACCCGGACATGGCCGAGGGGCGACGTCGGCACGCCGCCGCCACGCTTGCGCTGCATCACGGCGATATCGGGCGACCGGGCGGCATAGAGCGCCTGGACCTCGCTCATGCCGTAGAGGCCACACAGCAGCAGGCCGCGCGCCTCGGCCTGCTCGGGCAGCGCGTCGAGTGCTGCATTGAAGGCGGCGTAGCCCGCCCATTTCACCGACGGGAACGGCCGGTCACCGGGCACGATGTCGAGCAGGCGCGCATACATGTCGTCGCTGCCGAACAAGGTGGTCGGCCGATGACGGGCGATCAGGCGGGCGATCTCGTCGATCTCGTAGGACTCGACCAGCACCGAGGGCTTGCCGGCCGCCAGCGTCGCCAGGGTCTGGTTGAAGCCGAAGACGCCGCACAGGGGCAGGACGGAGAGCGAGAGCGCGTCGCGCGCGGTGAAGCCGAAGACGCGCGCGACCTGCTGGGCGTGGCTGGCGATCGCGCCTTGCCGATGCAGCACGAAC
>JAUXRT010000406.1 GCA_030681635.1 Reyranella sp. | reverse complement strand
GGCCCGCCGCCATTGCGCGTAGCGTTCGAGCGTGTCGGCGGCGCCGAGGTCGAGGCCGAGCCGCTTGGTATCGACCAGCACCTCGACGAGGGCCGCGATGTCGCGCACGCCGAGATTATAGCCCTGGCCCGCGATGGGGTGGATGCCGTGGGCGGCATCGCCCACCAGCACGAGCCGCGTGTCGGTGTAGCGGTCGGCATGGACGAGGCCGAGCGGATGCCACCAGCGCGGCCCCGCCGGTTCGACGCGGCCGAGGTGATCGCCGAACCGCCGCGCGAACTCGGCCTGGAAGCGCGGCGGGTCGAGTTCGAGCAGGCGGCGCGCGAGATCGGCGCGCTCGGTCCAGACGATCGACGAGCGGTGCTCTCCGTCAGGTCCATCACGCATCGGCAGGATGGCGAAGGGACCGCCGGGCAAAAACTTCTCCTGCGCCACGCCGCGGTGCGGCCGTTCGTGCCGCGCGACCAGTACGATGGCGATCTGGTCGTACGACCAGGCGCGCGCGCCGATACCGGCTTCCTCGCGCATCGAGCCGAAGCGGCCCTCGGCCGAGGCGATCAGGCGCGTCCGAAGACGGCGGCCGCTCTTGAGCGCGAGTTCAGCGCGATCCGCATCGCGGTCGGTCTCGATCACCTCGTCGGGGGCGACCAGCTCAACCTGCGGGCAGTCTGCCAGCCGCCGCAGCAAGGCGCTGCGCAGAAAGCGGTTCTCCACGATCCAGCCCATCGGCGCCGGATCGCGCGAGTCGGGCGCAGCCTCGCGATGATCGAAGTGGAGATGAAGCGGGCTTGGCCGGCCGTCGTGGCCGGCGTCGGAGATCCTGATGTCGCGGATCGGCTCGGCGTGGCCCGCGAGGTCGTCCCAGACGCCGAGTGCGGCGAACAGGCGCTGGCTGGTGTAGGCGATCGCCGTCGTGCGGCCATCGAAGCCGGCCTCGGTGAGGGATGTCAGCGGCACCCGGTCGATCAGGGCCGTGGCAAGGCCGGCTTCGCCTGAAGCCAGCGCCAGCAGGCTGCCGTTGAGACCGGCGCCTACGACCGCGAGATCGAACTGTCGGCTGTCCATGAGCCATAGATGGCAGCCGCCCGGTCACGCTGCAAGTCACGCGGCAAGCCGGGCGGCAGCCTCCATGGCTGTTGTCGAGGGCCGCTTAAAAGGCCTTCGAGATGCCGAGGATGACGCGTCCCTGGCAGTTCTGCGAGCCGAGGCATCCCTGGACGTCGACGTTGGTGTCGGTATAGGCGGCGGAGATGTCGAAGCCGTAGACCGAGACGACGGCGCCGAGCTGCCAGTCCCAGTAGTTGTTGGTGGGGATGCCGTAGTTGGCGAAGCGCTCGACGTACTGGTTGCCGACGTTGCCGAACAGCTTGAAGGCGACGTTCTCATTGACCTTGATGAAGGGCAGCGGAACGGTGACCTGGGCCCACTTGTACCAGGCGATGCCGGAGTTTGCGTAGAAGTTGGGGCTGTAGCGGATGGCGGCGCTCAGTTGGGCGACCCCGAAGTCGTAACCGCCGACCAGGCCGAACTCGTTGAAGTCGTAGAAGAGGTTTGAGGCGGCGCCGAGGTAGTTGTAGCGGATATAGCCCAGGTCGAAGGTGAGCTTGTCCTGCAGGGTCTTGAGTTTGAGGCCGGTGAGCAGGTCGACCTCGGCGATGGTGCCGGTGTTGGGGAAGTAGACGTTGCTGCTCCAGGCGCCGACGTAGGCGCTGAGGGGGACGGCTTCGCTGACGGTCGGGGTCTCGTAGCCGAGGCTGCCCTGGACGGCGACCTGTCGCTGGGTCTGCGAGATGCCGCGATACGAATAGTCGGAGAAGAAGCCGAGGCCGAAGGCGAAGGTGCCGCCGAACGGCGCCTTCCAGGCCTCCTTCTCAACGGCCGG
>JAUXRT010000403.1 GCA_030681635.1 Reyranella sp. | reverse complement strand
GCGCCAGAAGTCGGTGCGCAGCTCGGCCGTGACGCCGGCAAAGAAGGTGTCGAAATACTCGATGACGTCCAGCACATCGTCGGAGTCGAGATCGCCCACCGGCGTCGGATGAGCCTTGGCGCGAAGCTCGGACAGCCGCTTGCGGATGGCGGTGCCGTCCGGCCCCTCGAATTCGGCCTTCTGGTGGTCGAAGTCGAGCAGGAACGAATTGCCCAGGATTTTTACGATGTCGGTCTGCGTCAGCAGCCGCACGCGCACCGGAAAGTCGGGCGCGCCGTCGCTGAGACCGAGGCCAAAGCGGGTGACGAGGCCGGTCGACTCGCGATTGCCCGGCGGGTTGATCTCGCGCAGGAAGTCGTAGGTCTTGTCAGCGAAGCGCGCCTGCAGCGGACGGCCGTCGCGGCTGGCCAGGATCGAGACCAGGTACGATTTGCCGGCCTGGCTGGGGCCAAACACGCCGACGCACATGCGCCGGCGGGCGGCGCGCGCCAGCTTGCGGCTCTGGTTACGAACCTTCTGCAGCTCGCTGATGAGCGATGGCGCCTGCTGCGCCACGGTCGGCGATTGCGCCGCGGCGCCCTTCAGCCACGTCACGCCCTCGCCCGCGGCGACCGCCAGCGATTCGCAGTCCTGGGCCAGCTTGAGATCGACGGTATCCATGTCCCTTAACCTGTCTTCAGCATGCCGGTGTCGAGCCAGTAGCCCTCACGGCGCGGCAGTGTCTGCAGGCGGAGCGTCAGGCGATCGAGCGCCACGGCGCGGCCATCGCGATTGGTGATCTGGCGCAGGCGGAAGCGCTCGACGTCGCCCGAGTCCTTGTCTTTGGGTTTTACGCGTGCGAGCGCGATGTTGAACGGCGTCTCGCGGGCGTGGCGCTCGGCATATTCCGGCTTGGCGAATTCGAGTGCGTAGAGCCGGGCCGCCGGCCAGCGCGCGAGGTCGAGTTGTCGCGCGCCCAGCCACATGGGGCCGCGGAACTCGAAGCCGCTCTCGGGCAGCTCGTAGTCGCGGTTGTCGAGGTCGACGTCGCGATAGACCAGATCGGCCTTCTGCAGCCTCCCGCCGCCGTCGAGCTTGCCGATGAACTTGGCAATGCTCTTGGACTTCAGCAGGTCGGAGCGGAACGAGAAGTCGGGGAGCTGCGACTGGGCGAGTGCGGCGATCATCGCGCCCACCGCCACGGTGGTCTTGGGATCTTCCACCCGGAGACGGGCATCGCGGAACGGATACCAGGCGCCGACGCGATACTCGTGCAGCGAGATCACCCGCTCCGGCGGCAGCGGCAGCAGCTCCATCACCAGGGCGCGGATGCCGGGCAGGCGCGAGGGCCGGCCCGAGAGCAGCAGGATGTCGCAATCGTAGGCGTGCACGACCTCGGCCAGCGGCGCCAACACGCGCGCCATCTCGGCGCGGACGGTCTTGTCGAGACTGGGCAGGTCGACCGGGAAGATCACTTCCTTGAGGTCGAAGCCTTTGGCGCCGCGCTTGCGCGCCGCCTCGTTGACGAAGGTCACGACCTCGACCGAGGGCTTGGCGCCTTCCGGGAAGAACGACTCATAGGGCCTGGGTTCGGCCGCGACGACGCCCGAGGTGGGATCGTAGGTTTCGGCGGCGCGCAGGAATTCGAGCGCCAGGGGATGGGCGATCTGCAGCGCGAACTGCTGGCGCAGGTTGCGATGGATCACGTCCTCGCCGCCGCGATCGCCGCCCACCAGCTCGGCCATCAGGTCGGCGGGGTTGCCGATGCCGGCGGCCCGCAGCGCCGCCTCGATCGGCGGCAGCACATGGCCCTGCACGACGCGCAGCAGGATGTCGTCGCCCGCCACGTTGAAGCCTTCGCGGAATTTCTGCTCCGGGAACAGGGTCACCGACGTGCCGGCGCCTTCGAGGCGGTAGGAGTTGATGATCAGGTCGGTCGTGCCGCCGCCCACGTCGATGCTGGCGATGTTGAGCACGTCCTCCGCCGGCCGGCCGCGCGGCTTGCGGGCGATCTGGAAGAAGCGCCGCGCATCGCCGCCGAAATTGCGCGCGACCTCGGTGTAGAGATAGACGAGCTGGGTGCAGCTTGCCTCGTCCCAGTCGGTCAGCACGCGCGGCGCCGGCGCTGCCGGATCGTCGAGCTTCCAGCCCATCATCATCCAGACGAGGTCGCGCGCCGCCTCGGCGCGCTTGCGGAAGATCAGTCGCTCGGCTAACGGCATGCCGGTGGGGAGCGTGAGCACGATGCGACGCAACCGGCGCGGCGTCTCGGCATGGGCACGGCGGCCGCGCTGCTGCGGCGAGTTCATGAGCGTCAGCGCCTGCAGCAGGACCTCCGACAGCACGAAGGTCATCACCGAGGAGCGGGAATAGAGCGGCTCGAAGACCGGCAGATGGTCGGCCGAATCGGCGTCGGCATCGACCAGGTGCAGCGGCTCGCCCTTCTGGTTGACGAGCTGCGCCATCGGGCCGGCTGCCGCCGGCATCGGTGTCTGGTCCTGCGCGTAGGCGACGTTGAAGCGCCATTCGCGGGTCTGCGGCTCTTCGTCCCACAGATAGCGCTTGGGACTCGACATGCCGGTATTGCCTTCGGTGCCGCGGCGGCGGGCG
>JAUXRT010000401.1 GCA_030681635.1 Reyranella sp. | reverse complement strand
CGCCCGCCGGAACAAGCTTCTGGGCCTGTGGGCCGCCGGCCTGATGGGCAAGAGCGGCGCCGACGCCGAGGCCTATGCCAAGGAAGTGGTCATGGCCGATTTCGAGAAGCCGGGCGATTCCGACGTCATGGCCAAGCTGGTCAAGGATCTCGCCGCGGCGGGGCATCCCACCGAGGAGCACACCGTCCGCCGGCAGGCCGAGCGGCTGATGGACGATGCCAAGAAGCAGGTCATGACGGAGACGCACTAGGCGTCCCTCCCGGCGGCCGCTCTCTATTTTTTGGCCCGCTATTTCCTGGCGCCCGCTATTTCCTGGCGAGTGTGCCGGCCAGGCCCGTGTAGGTCTCGGGACGGAGCTTCCTGAGCTGTGCCTTCATCTCCGGGCCGATATCGAGCCCGTCGATGAAGGTGGCGAGATCCTTTAGCGTGACCTGCTTGCCGCGCGTGAGGGCTTTCAGCTTCTCATACGGCATCTCGACATTGGCGACGCGCAGCACCGTTTGTATCGCTTCGGCGAGGACCTCCGGATGTGCCTCGAGTGCGTCGCGAAGGGCCGCTTCGTTCACGCTTATCTTGCCGAAGCCGCGCATGAGCGCGCCATAGGCGATCAGGGAATGCCCGAAGGCGATGCCGAACGTGCGCGCCACGGTGGAGTCCGAGAGATCGCGCTGCAGGCGTGAGACCGGCATCTTTCTCGACAGATGTTCGAAAAGCGCGTTGGCGACGCCGAAATTTCCTTCGGCATTCTCGAAATCTATCGGATTGACCTTGTGCGGCATGGCCGACGAGCCGATCTCGCCTTCTTTCGGCTTCTGCGTCACCCACCCGTCCGAGATATAGCGCCACATATCCTGCGACAGATCGAGCAGGATGGTGTTGATGCGGCGGAGATTGTCGAACATCTCCGCGTAGGTGTCGTGCGGCTCGATCTGGGTCGTCACCTCGTTCAACGCGACGGGAACGCGAGGCCCCTTGTGCGCATCGTCCGCATTCAGCCCCTCCGCGAAGCTGTGCGCGAAGGCGAGCCAATCGATTTTCGGAAGGGCGACCATCTGGGCGTTGTAGTTGCCGGACGGCCCGCCCCATTTCATGAGGACGGGACGGCTCCTGAGGGGCGCGATCTGCCGCTCGAGGCGCGTCGCAAAGACGTTCATCTCCTTGCCGAAGGTGGTGGGCGTGGCGCTCTGGCCGTGGGTGCGCGCGAGCATGGCGGTGTCGGCATGCGCGGAGGCGAGAGCGGCGATCGCGCCCTGCACCTTGCCGAGTGCGGGCAGCATGACCGCTTCGAGGGCGCCACGGAGCGCAAGCGCGTGAGCCGTGCTGTTCACATCCTCCGAGGTGAGGGCGAAGTGCACCCACTCGAGCACGTCGGCAAGGCTCGTGTCCTTGAGCTTGAGCTTGATGAAATATTCGACGGCCTTCACATCGTGGTTCGTCGCCGGAATATCGCCGTGGCCTTCGCGCTCGATCTTCCTGACGAGGCGTGCGTCTTCGACCGAGATATTTGGCAGGGCCCGAAGCATCGTCGATTCGCCGGCTGAAAGCGGGCGCATCCCGACGCCCTTTGTCCGGGACAGGGCCGCGATATAGGCGCACTCGACGACGAGGCGCATTTTTATGAGCGCGTACTCGCTGAAATAGTCCGCCAGTGCTTCGGTGGTCGCCCGATAGCGGCCATCGACGGGACTTACTGCGGTGAGCGATTCGAGTTGCATTGTGGGTTTTTAGCCCCGAAGCGCCCTCGACGCCATGTTAAGAAGTGTCCCACCATGATGACCCCGCTCGCGAACTGCCCCCGTGCCACGCTGGCCGCCGTCGAAGGCGTGCTGACCGACATCGATGAAACCGTGTCGACCGAGGGCCGCCTCACCGCCGATGCCTATGGCGCGCTGGAGGCGCTCAAGAAGGCCGGATTTCTGGTGGTGCCGGTGACCGGCCGGCCGGCCGGCTGGTGCGACCACATCGCGCGCTTCTGGCCGGTCGATGCCGTGGTGGGCGAGAACGGCGCCTTCTGGATGTGGCTCGATACCAAGACCAGCGGCAAATTGCGCAGCCGCTATGTGCAGACCGACGCCGAGCGCGCCGACGGAAGGCGCCGGCTGGAGGCGATCCGTACCGAGGTGCTGCGCGAGGTCCCGGGGGCGGGGATCGCCTCGGACCAGCCCTATCGCGCCGCCGACCTCGCCGTCGATTTCCGCGAGGACGTGCCGCCGCTCGGTGAGGCCGAGATCGCCCGGATCGTGGCGATCTTCGAGGCCCAAGGGGCGCATGCCAAGGTGAGCTCAATCCACGTCAACGGCTGGTTCGGCGACTACGACAAGCTCACCACCAGCCGGCTGATGATGCGCGAGCTGTTCGGCGTCGATCTTGAAGCGCACCGGCAGCACTATGTGTTCGCGGGCGACTCGCCCAACGATTCACCGATGTTCGGCTACTTCCCCAATGCCGTCGGCATGGCCAACGTGGGTGACTTCACCGGCCGCCTCGAACACCAGCCGCGCTGGGTGACGGCGGCACGCTCCGGCGCCGGCTTCGTCGAGCTCGCCCGCGCGCTGATCGCGGCGCGGCAGCGATAATACAATCTAGAGCGATGTTCGCCATTCCTGGGGCAGGCCGACCCAGGCGCATCGGCCGCCGTTTGAAACGGTGACGGACGGCGCTTCGAGGGGATTGTCGGCGAAGCAGCCGCCCGCGATGCCGGTATGTTCGGGCAGGAAGGCGGCCTTCCAGAAAAGCGTCGATCCGCAATTCCTGCAGAACCATCTCTGCTGGGGATTTGTTCCGCCAATTTCATAGACGCCGACGTCGGCCGGCCTAGCCTTGACCTGGTCATCCGCGAAATAGGTCGACCAGCCGAATGCGCTTCCGGTTCGCTTCTTGCAGTTGCGGCAATGGCATACGGCGTTGAGCGCGGGCTCGCCTTCGACGTCAATTGTGCAGTTGCCGCAGCAGCAGCTTGCTCGCCTGGTCATGTTTCGTTTCCGGAAGAGGTTCGGTACAAGCTCAGCGCGCCGGCGGATTGACCAGCAGCGAGCCGTAGAGGGTCAGGCTGTCGGCCTGGCTCCAGGCGCCCATGGGGCCGGCCTGGATCAGCGTGCGGTCGGTCGCACTGAACAGCGAGATGCCGTCCAGGAAGACCTCGAAGCGGTCGCTGACGGCGATCACCCGCAGCGAATGCCAGACGCCGCTCTCGACCGGCACTTCCTTAGCCCCGACCTGCCGCCGCTTGCCCTTCTCCATGCGGTAGAGGCGGACTGAGTTGTCGAGCGCGTCGGCGCGGACGACGTAATAGTCGTTGGCGCTTTGCGTCCGGAAGATGAAGCCGCCGACGCGGGCACGGATGCCCGACACCGGCTTGAAGCGCAGGGTGGCGTCGAGATCGCGCAGGACGGCCTGCTCGTTGATGCAGAACGGAAGCCTGAGGTCGGCCGGATCAGCCGCGGTCTCGGCCAGCACCCAGCCGCCGGGGCCATCGGGATCGGCCTGGATCTTCCAGGCGGGCGGGCGGCCGATGCCGGTCATGCCCTGGGTACAGGCGATGCGGCCGTCCGGTGTCGCGAACGGCACCAGGAGCTGGGCCGACGCGGGGGCCGTGACGAAGAGTGGGGCCAGGAGAAACGCGACGAGGACGAAGGAACGCATGCCGCAGTCTAGCAAAGCTTGACCACTCGTGCTGGAGGGAGGAGTTTACGCCCCGGCCGTATTTCGGACGAAATTCCAAGGGGGAAACACCATGCGTCTTTGCACAATCATGAGCGGTGGCAAGGCCGCCGTCGGCGTAAAAATGGGCGACGGCAAGATCGTCGATCTCAGCAAGCAGATGCCGCGCGGGCCGAAGTCGGTGGTCGAGATCCTGGCCGGCGGCAAGGCGGTCCAAGCCGCGGTCGCCAAGGCCTGCGCCAAGCCCAAGGCCGGCGCCACCGTGTCGGAGAAGTCGGCCAGGTACCTGACGCCGATCCCCAGCCCCGGCAAGATCCTGTGCATCGGCCTCAACTACCGCAAGCACGCCGAGGAGACCGGCAGCCCGATCCCGCAGTACCCGGTGGTGTTCACGCGCTTCAACAACACGCTGGTGCCGCATAACGGCAAGATGCTGTCGACCACCCATTCCGAGCAGTACGACTGGGAGGCCGAGCTTGCCGTCATCATCGCCAAGAAGTGCCGCAACGTCCCGAAGGAGAAGGCGCTCCAGGTGATCGGCGGCTACGCCTGCTTCAACGACGGCTCGATCCGCGACTGGCAGCGCAAGTCGGGTGGCCAGTTCACCTTGGGCAAGAACTTCGATGCCACCGGTGGCTTCGGCCCCGACATCGTGACGCCCGACGAACTGCCCAAGGGCGGCGCGCCGCTCAGGATCATGACCCGCGTCAACGGCGAGGTCATGCAGGACAGCAACACCGACGACCTGATCTTCGACGTGCCGACCCTGATCCATGAGCTCACCAAGGTCATGACGCTCGAGCCCGGCGACGTCATCATCACCGGCACGCCGTCGGGCGTGGCCATGGCGCGCAAGCCGCAGAACTGGCTGAAGCCGGGCGACGTCTGCGAGGTCGAGATCGAGAAGATCGGCGTGCTGCGCAACCCGATCGCGCAGGGCGGCTAGCGTTTCCTCTTCCCCTTCGCGGACTCGCGAAGGGGTGGAGAGCTAACGCAGCGGCACCTTGTCCAGCCCGCCCAGCATCAGCCGCGTCGCGAACTCCGTCGCGCCGGCCGGGTCGACGGGATCGCGCGCCACCATGACCATCGAGACTTCGAAGGCGACGCCGGCCAGCGACGCCGCGAGGTAGGAGACGTCGACGTTGGGCAGCATGCCCGCTGCGATGGCGGCGCGGATGTCCTCGTTCAGCGCCAGCGCCAGCGCCCGCACGTCGGGCTTGTCGAGCAGCGCGCGGATGGCGGTGAAGTTCTTGCGCGCCAGCGCCAGCAGCTCCGCATCCTCGACAATGAAATCGAAATAGACGGCGTAGTGCTGGCGGAAGAACTCCTCGGCGGTGCGCGCCTGGCCGCGGCCCTGGCGGTGGCGCTTCAGCAGTTCGCTGGTGAGTTCGCCCACCACGGCCTCGAAGATCTCGTCCTTGTCCTTGAAGTAATTGTAGAAGGTGCCCGAGGCGAGGTCGGTACGCCGGACGATGTCGCGCACGCTGGCGGCGCCCGAGCCCATCTCGGCGAACACCGCGCGCGCGGCCTTCAGGAGCGCGGTGCGGTTTTCCGCCTTGTTCTGCTCGCGCCGGCCCGAGCGTTCGCCGCGCAGGTCGGGGGCGGCCAGGGCGTTGGGGGCATCGTCGGTCATGTGCAGCGTTCCCGTCTTATCGTCCGGCCCTTCATCGTCCGAGCCCTCATCTTCCGAGCTGGGCCAGCTCGTGGCGCAGGCCGGTCACCATGTCGTCCATCGCCCGGGCGGCCGCCTGGATGGCGCCGCGCATGCCGATGAAGCCGTGGATCAGCGATTCGAACTCGCGGTGGAAGGTCTTTACACCTGCTGCCGCCAGCCGGTCGGCATAGGCCTTGCCCTCGTCGCGCAGCGGGTCGATGCCGTTGGTGAAGATCAACGCCGGCGCCACGCCGGTGAGGTCGGAGGCCTGCAGCGGCGAGGCGCGCGGATCGTCGATTTCCGACAGGTTGTTCAGGTAGTGGCCGCGAAACCATTCCATGGCGGCGCGGGTCACGAAGAAGCCCTCGCCGCAGCTCTTGTAGGAGGGCGAGTCGAACGCGAGGCTGGTCGCGGGAAACATCAGCCATTGCAGGCAGGGGGGACGCGGCTCGTCGCGCAGCAACTGGGCCGCCACGGCGGCGATGTTGCCGCCCGCCGAATCGCCTGCCAGCACGATGCGCGCCGGGTCGGTGCCGAGGTCGGTCGCGTTCTCGGCCAGCCAGCGGAACGAGGCGACGGCATCCTCGATGGCGGCCGGGAACTTGTGCTCGGGTGCCAGGCGGTAGTCGACGGCGACCACGGCGCAGCCGGCGCGGGCACAGATATAGCGGCAGACCGGATCATATCCCTCGAGGCTGCCCATGACCCAGCCGCCGCCGTGGAAATAGAGGATGGTCGGCAGCAGCCGCGCCACGGCGCCGGCGGGCCGGTAGATCCTGACGCGCAGGCGGCCAGGACTTCCGTCGGCGGGGGCGCCTTCGACGATCCGGTCGACCATCTCACCGATCGGCGCGAGGCGGCCGCCCATTTCGAGCATGAAGGCGTCGTACTCGCTCCGGGCCTCGATCACGCTCGATTTCTCGATCGGCGGCTGGCCGCTGCGGGCGAGCAATTGCAGGAGCCACTGGGTGCGGCCATCGAGGGTCCGGCCATCGACCGTGACCGGCGGTCCGGCCAGGATATTGATCCAGGAAATCGGCATGCGCAGCGCCAGATTGGCGGCCTTGCCTTGCAGCTCGCGGACGATCTCCTTCATTGGCATGGTCCCGTTCCTAGCACCCCCGCCCGCCGTTGTGGAGCCCGCGCGGTCTGGCTAGCGTGGTGCCGGAAATGGCAATGACTACTCCCGACCCTTATGGCGACGCGCTCCGGCGCGAGATCCTGCGCAGCGAATTGCAGCGCATGCGCGCGCTGGCGATCATCCTGGCGATCCTGCTGGCGTTCACCCTGCTTGCCGCCAACCTCCTGCCCGAATTGAACCAGCGCATGTTCCGGGGCGGGCTCTCGGGGTGGCTGCCGCTCGCCAGCTTCGGCCCGTTCCTGCTCTACGAGCTGGCGGCCTTGATGTTGCTGCGCCGGCGCCTGGCGAAGGACAAGGACTTTCCGCGGCCCGCCCGCTTCGCCAACGCCTTGATCGAGACCAGCCTGCCCGGCGTCATCATCGTGGGACTGAGCCACCACATGGATCCGCAGGTGGTGTTCGGTTACTGGCCGCCGCTGCTCTATTTCATCTTCATACTGCTCTCGACGCTCCGGCTCGAGTTCTGGCTGTCGCTGTGGACCGGCGCCGTCGCCGCGGTCCAGCAAATGGTGCTGGCTCTCTGGCTGCTGCCGGTCGTGGCCCGGGCCAATGTGCCGGAAGAGACTTTGATCTACCATTTCAGCCGCAGCTGCATGCTGTTGCTGGCAGGCGTGGTGGCGGGCGTCGTGGCCGGCAGCCTGCGCCGGCAGTTCGAGCAGTCGGTGGTGGCGGCGGCGGCGCGCGACCGGGTCACCAACCTGTTCGGCCAGCATGTCTCGCCCGCCGTGGTCGATCGCCTGCTGGCCTCGTCGTCGGCGCCGGCCAGCGAGATGCGCACCGTCTGCGTGCTGTTCCTCGACATCCGCGGTTTCACGGCCACCACGCGCCAACGGCCGGCCGGCGAGACGGTGGCGCTGCTCAACGATTTCTTTGCCGACATGATCGAGGTCGTCGACCGGCACAACGGCATCATCAACAAGTTCCTGGGGGACGGCTTCCTGGCGCTGTTCGGCGCGCCGCTCAAGGACCCGTCGGCGGCCACCAACGCGCTGGCAGCGGCGCGCGGCATGCTGGGCGCGGTCGATGCCTGGAACCGGGCCCGGCCGCAACAGGCCCTGCGCATCGGCATCGGCATCCACATCGGCGAGGCGGTGACCGGCACGGTGGGCTCGCCGCGGCGCAAGGAATACACGGTGATCGGCGACACGGTGAACCTCGCCGCCCGGCTGGAGCAGCTCACCAAGGAGACCGGCTCGCAGCTGCTCGTTTCCGATGCGCTCCACGACGCCGCGCAAATCGACGGTGCCACCGATCTGGGCCCGATGACGATCCGCGGCTACGACGAAGGGGTACGGGTATGGCGGCTGGCCTGACATGGTACTTCGCCTACGGCTCGAACATGGATGCCAAGCGCCTGTTCGAGGGGCGGCTGAAACCCGAAGGGGTCGCCTGGGGCGAGCGCGTCGGTGGCCGGCTCGACGGCTGGCGTCTTACCTTCGACAAGCAGGCCCGGACGCCGCCGGGCGCGGGCGCCGGCAACATCGTCCCGGCCGTGGGCGAGGCCGCGCACGGCACGCTGAATGCCCTGCCGCCAAAAGGCTTCGACGTTCTCGATGTGCATGAGGGCGTGGCTGGCGGTCACTACGAACGGCGCACGATGACGGTGGTGCGCCTCGACACCGGCGAGACGGTCGAGGCGATCACCTATGTCGCGTTGAAGGTCGGCGCTGGCCTCAGGCCCACGCGCGCCTATCTCGCCTACCTGCTGGCGGGCCGCGACCTCTTGCCGGCCGACTACTGGGAACGGCTGAAGGCCACGCCAACGATCGATTGATCGGGTCTAGCCGCCCAGCAGGTGACGCTGAACGTAGCCTTTGACGGCGTCCATCGACTGCCTGGCCGCCGCATCGTTGCCGCCGCCGCTGACGCCCAGGGTGCGGCACACGGCCCATGCCTTGGCGAGCGCGCCCGGGATCGGCTTGCCGTCGGGGCCGAAGGTCATGACGCCGCTGGCGCGCTCGACCCAGGAACGGTCGGCCTGCTGCTGGAAGACGCACTTGGAGTAATTCTCGCCGCGGGAAACGGCGTAGGGCGCGCCGCCGTCGAAACCGTGCATGGCATTGGGGTAGACCGTGACCTGCACGGTTGCACCACCCGCCTGCAGCGCCTGGCCATAGGTCTGGCAGGGCTCGTAGCCGACATAGGTGTCGGCGGCGCCCAGCAGCATGTAGATCGGCGCGCGCGTGATCTGCGGGCGGTAGTATTGCGCGCTGCACGATGGGTAAAACGGCACATGCAGCGCATAGCGCAGGCCTGAGGGAACGCCGGCCGCCGCGATGAGCTGCTCGTGCGCCGCCATCAGGGCCGAGGTGCCACCCTTGGAAAAGCCCATGATGCCGATCTTGTTGCGGTCGATGCGGCCGTTGGTGCCCAGCGCCTTCAGTGCCGCCAGCGCGTCGAGGTTGAAATCCTGGCCGGTGACGGCGGATTGATCCTGCACCGTCGAGGTGACGCCGCGCGGCCTGAACGAGTCGATGACGACTGCAGCGACGCCCATGGCCACCATCTCGCGGGCGAAGCGGGCTTCGCGCTCACCCACGCCGCCGCTGCCGTGATGGATCACCATCGCCGGCACCGGTCCCGGCTTTGCCGGCCAGTAGATCTCGGCCGTCACCTGGACCGGCTGGCCCTTCTGGCGGCTCTCGAACGAAATCGTCTCGCGCTGCTGCGCCTCTGCCGAAGCGCAGGCCAGCAAGGCGCCCGCCGCCATGAGGGCCGCCGCGAGGGAAGCGAGCCTCATTCGGCCGGGACGGCTTTTTCCTTGCGGGCGCCGGCCTTGTTGGTCATCGGATCGAAACCTTCCAGCTCGGCCACGTCTTCCTCGTGCCAGAAGTTGAGCTCGATCATCACGCCGTCGGGGTCGTGGATGAAGACCTGCTGCAGCGGACGCGCCGGGACCTTGCGGACCTCGAACTTCACTCTGTCCTTCTTGATCTGGTCCAGCGTGCCGCGGATGTCGGCGCAGTTGATGGCGACATGGTCGATGGCGCCGCTGCCATGGTCCTTGCGGCCGGTCTCCGACACGATGTGCAGGATCGCCTTGTCGCCGGCATAGAGCCAGGCGCCGGGGAAGGGGAAGGGCGGCCGTTCGCCGTCGCGCAGCCCCACGTAGCGCTCGTAGAAGCGCACCGTGGCCTTGAGATCCTTGCTGTAGATGTTCCAGTGGTCCAGCGAGAGTGCGGGCATGTGTGCCTCCTACCGTTCCGAAAGCGCCATACTGAAAGGACGAGCTTAGGGCGAATCGGGCGCCGGGGAAACCGCTTCCGGGCGGTTGAGGACAGCGTTGAAGACGGTCGCCGGCACGGCGATGCGCGGGTCGTCATAGGCGGCGCTGAGCTCGTCCAAATGCCTGTCGGGTTGATGCGTCAGGCCGGCCAGCCGGTCGATGAACGCGAGATCGATCTCGGCATCGACCGGGGTCATGGCGCCCCACACGTCCCACGGCAGCATCTCGCGGTTGTTGAGGGCGGCCACGTCGCGGATGACGTTGCTGGCGATGAACCACAGGCCGAACATGTCCAGGACGCCGAAGGCCTGCGGATCGGCCTTGCCGTCGCGGCAGAGTTTCCAGGCATCGCCCGCCACCAGGAATTTTTCGCGCGGCACGTCCAGCGTATCGAAGTCGATGCCGAATCTCGCGCGCTGCTGCACGTCGATCTGGGAATCGACCAGCACCCAGCGCCGCTCTGCCTGGTTGAAGTACTCCGTCACCCAGTGGTCGATGAACATGTCCTTCACGAAATAGGCGCCGAAGCCGCAGCGTGCCCGCGCCGCGATCCCCTTGTTCCTGAGCATCGCGACATGCATCAGCGTGTAGTGGCGGCAGCAGCAGGCGAAGCGCTCGGCGGCCGGGCGGGCGTGCGTGAGCGGGCGCGGATCGTGGACGGCGATCCGTTCCAGGATCTGCCCGGTGCTGCGCAGATGCGGCTCGCCGCGCTGGCGGTCCGAGAGCGCCACGCCGTAGAAGTCCGGCATATGCTCGTGGATGAGCAGGCCCTGCAGGACCTTGGCCAGTCCGCCGACATCGTCCGGCAGGGCGGCGAACTGCAGCGCCCAGATGCCGGCGTCGCTCATGGCGACGGGCCGGCGCCAACTATCCAGGTTCATGGGAACAGCGCCTCCAGATTGTCGAGGGCGCGGTTCCAGCCGATGCGGTGATTGTCGCGCGCCAGCTCGTCGAAGAACTGCTCGTGCGTCAGCGTCAGGATCGTGCCCTCGCCGTCGGGCTTGAGGTCGATCGTGACCTGCGATTCACGCTCCGGCGTCGTGAGCCAGGCCCAGCTGAACACCAGCCGGCGGCCCGGCACGACTTCCTTGTAGATGCCGCTCACGTCGTGCTGGCCGCCCTCGTCGCCGCGAAAGCCGACGTGGAAGCGGCCGCCCACACGGACATCGGCCTTGGCGGTGCGGGATGCGGCATCGGACGACGCGCCCCACCCGCGGATCATGTTTTCCGGGACGGTCCAGGCTTCGTAGATTTTTTCGGGCGGCGCTTTGAGCCGTCGCTTGAGGGCGAGGCTGGGCCTGCTTGCCATGAGTCGTCCTCCACGAAGGCGGCGAGGCGGTCGAGCTGCTCTGTCCAATAGCGCTCGTACTTGGCCAGCCAGTTCATCGCCTGCTCCATCGGTTCGGCCTTGAGCTGACAGGTGACGGTGCGGCCGACTTTCTTGCGGGTGACCAGCCCGGCATCGGAGAGCACGTCGAGGTGCTTCATGATGGCCGGCAGCGACACCGGGAACGGCCGGGCGAGATCGCTGATCGAGACGCCGCCGTGCTCGTCGAGCCGGGCGAGGAGCGCGCGTCTGGTCGGATCGGCCAGGGCGGCGAAGGTGCGGTCGAGGACGGGGCTTTGAAAGTTAACCATAAAGTTAACTATGGAACAGGCCTCCCGCCCCGTCAAGTACTGCGGCCGCCGCCGAAGCATGGAACGCGTCCACCTGCTTAGAGCTTCTTGATCAGCGCCTGCGCCGCTTCGGGGTTGCGCACCTTGGCGCCGGAGATGAAGTAGACGAAAGCGTCGCCCTTCTTGGCCCAGGCCTTGGCGCGCTTGGCCCATTTGTCGATCTCGGCCGGCTTGTAGCCGGTCTTCACCTTCTCCTCGGCCTGCATCAGGCGGGCGTAGGTGAAGTCGGCGGTGGGCTCGTCGATCTCCGGAAAGTCCTTGTCGTGGGCATAGACGATGGCGGCGTTGTACTTGCGCGCGAGGTCGTAGAAGCGCTTGTCCTTGAAACTGTCGTGGCGGACCTCCAGCGCGTGGCGCAGCGGCAGCTTGCCGACCTCGCGCGGCAGCAGCTTCAGGAACGCCTCGAAATCCTCGGGATCGAACTTCTTGGTGCCCATGAACTGCCAGTTGATCGGCCCCAGCCGGTTCCCGAGCTCGACCAGCCCTTGCGTGATGAAGCGCTGCACCGAGTCGCCCGCCTCGGCCAGCACGCGGCGGTTGGTGCAGAAGCGCGAGGCTTTCACCGCGAAGACGAAGCCTTCGGGCGTGTCGTCACGCCACTTGGCCCAGCTCGCCGGCTTGAAGCTCGAATAATAGGTGCCGTTGATCTCGATCGAGGTGAGCTGGCGGCTGGCATATTCCAGCTCGCGCTTTTGCGTGAGGTCGTCGGGATAGAACGTCCCGCGCCATGGCTCGAACGTCCAGCCGCCGATGCCGACCAAGATCTTGCCTGCCATTGCCGTCCTCTGCTGCGTTCGAGGTTCGTGCCCTCAGCTGGCGAGCTTGTGCTGCTTCGCGAAGGGGCTGAGGCCGAGCCATGTTTGCATGTTCGCGGCGAGCTGACGATCGCCGGTCAGCATCAAACGCCGTGCGCCGACGGCGCGGCGAACGCTGTCCCAGCCCATCCAGATCGCCGTCATCGTACGCAAGTCCGTCGAGACGTAAAGGTCGATGTCGAAGCCGGGTTCGACCGAACACAGATCGACTTCCGTGTCGGGCTCCACCAGCAGCCACCAGGATCGCTGCTTCGGCGACAGTTCGGGATACTGAAACTGAATGACGCTGCGCCGCTTGGGCATCGGCGTCGGATCGAGGCCGCGGCGCATGTCCCACATGAGCAGGGACACGTCGAGATTCTGCAGCGACGGCTCGGCGTCGACCCAGCGCTGCCCCCACATGCCGAACGCTTCCACCAGCGGCCTGAGCGCGAGGCCGGCGGCTGTCAGTTGATATTCGAACACGCCGGAGTCGGTCGCGGACGGCGTGCGCCGGACGATGTCGGCCGCCTCGAGATCCTTCAGCCGCTGCGACAGCAGGGCGGGCGACATGCGTGGGACGCCGCGGCGCAGATCGTTGAACCGGGTCGAGCCGGAGACCAGTTCGCGCAGCAGCACGACGGTCCAGCGTGTGCAGAGGATTTCGGCCGCCATCGCGACCGGACAGAATTGCTTGTAGCTGCCTTGCGTCATGAATTTCTCCGCGGATGCCGGGACAAACTAGGCCCGTGGCGTGCCGCCGCCTAGTTCAGTTTCTGTATTGGGTCGCTTCAGTTCCTGAACTGGCAGCGCCGCCTGGGCTTTGCGATGAAGCCCGGGCCGGACGGGCCCTCCGTCCACACTCAAGGAGACAAAAGATGCAGCTTTCAGACCTTTTCCGACGCCAGCGCGCGCTCACCGTCGCCTCCGTTTGCAGCCTCGCCTTCCTGGCGGCGGGCGTCTCGTCCGCGGCCGCCGACTCGCTGACGCGCAGCGTCGAGGTGAACGGCACGCCGGCAGAAGTGTGGTCGTTGATCGGCCCGTTCTGCGCGATCAAGGACTGGCTTCCGCCGGTCGGTTCCTGCACCGAGGACGGCAAGACGCCGCCGACGCGGACGCTCGTGACCAAGGACGGTTCGGCGACGTTCGTCGAGACGCAGACCGGGCGGAGCAGCGAAAAGCGCTCCTATTCCTACACCTTCAAATCGAGCCCGCTGCCGGTCACGCACTACGTGTCGACCATCGAGGTCACGGCCAGGGGACCCGGCCAGTCCACCGTCACCTGGAGCAGCACCTACACCGCGAACGAGGGCAAGGAGAAGGAGGCGAAAGAGGCGCTGAACGGCGTCTACACGGCCGGCCTCGACTTCATCAAGTCCAGGTTCGCGAAGTAGGGCCCGCAACGGCCCCCGCGGCCGAAGCTGGAAAATCCTTCAACAGGAGAGTCGAATGACCACTACCCACAAAGGCGCGTGCTTCTGCGGAAGCGTGCAAATCGAAACCGCCGGTGAACCCGAGGGCATGGGCTATTGCCATTGCCAGTCCTGCCGATCCTGGTCGGGCGGACCGGTCAATGCCTTCAGCCTCTGGAAGCCGGGCGCCGTTCGCGTCACGGCAGGTGCCGACCAGGTGGCGACGTTCAAGAAGACCGCCGCGAGCGAACGGCAATACTGCGTCAAATGCGGCGGGCACCTGATGACCCGTCATCCGGGTCTCGGCCTCGTCGACGTGTTCGCCGCGACCCTCCCCGGCCTGCCCTTCAAGCCCGGCGTGCACATCAACTACGCCGAGACCGTCCTGCCGATGCGCGACGGCTTGCCCAAGATGAAGGACTTCCCCGCCGAGTTCGGCGGCTCGGGCCAGCAGGTGCCTGAGTAGGCCAGGCCCTGCGCCGAAACTTCTTCGCCGCGACGCACAAGGCCGCGTCGCGGCGATCCCTGCTTTTATGACCTAGGCCGCCCGAACGAGGCGGGGTGCGGCTCCCTTGCCCCTTGCGCTCTTGCCGCGCACTTCCGCCTCCTCGAATTCGGCGGCGGCGATCGCCCGGTCGAGTGCCGAGCGCAACTCCTTCGCGCTCTCGAGCGTGAGTTCGACCCCGGCCCGCGCCCCGGGGTCGAGGCCGGTGTTGAGGAAGTCGAGCGTGATGACGTCGCCCAGCGGCGCATGGCGCGCATGGTCGTAGGCGACGACCGATTGCGAGAGCGGGAACCAGTCGTCGCCGCGCTTGGCCATGCCCTCGGCGCGGGCGATCTCGATGATGGAGGTGCACATCGCTGCGCCTCCTATTTCAGATGCTTGCCGAAGAAGGCGAACACCTTGCTCCAGCCGTCCATGGCCTGCTCGGGCCGGTAGAGCGGCCGGTGCCAGTAGAAGAAGCCGTGGCCGGCGCCGTCGTAGCGGTGGAATTCGTGGTTCTTGCCGAGCTTCTTGAGCTCCGCCTCGTGCTGGTTGACCTCTTCGGGGCTGGGCGCGCGGTCGTCGTGGCCGAACAGGCCGAGCAGCGGGCAGGAGAGGTCCTTGGTCATGTCGAGCGGCTGCACCGGCGTCTTGGCGTTCAGCGTCTCCTTGGGCATCACCACGCGGCCGCCCCAGAGGTCGACGCAGGCGTCGACGTCCTTCTTCTGGCAGGCATAGATGAAGGCGTGCCGCCCGCCGGAACAGGATC
>JAUXRT010000398.1 GCA_030681635.1 Reyranella sp. | reverse complement strand
GCTCTATTCGCTGGGCACGCCGAACGGCCAGAAGATCACCATCATGTTCGAGGAGTTGCTGGCGCTCGGCCACAAGGGCGCCGAGTACGATGCCTGGCTGATAAAAATCGGCGAGGGCGAGCAGTTCGGCAGCGGCTTCGTTGCGGTCAATCCCAATTCCAAGATCCCGGCCCTGCTGGACTGCAGCGGCCCCAAGCCCATCCGGATCTTCGAATCGGGCGCCATGCTGCTCTATCTCGCGGAAAAATTCGGCGCGTTCCTGCCCAAGGAAGGCGCCGCCCGCGCGGAATGCCTCAGCTGGCTGTTCTGGCAGATGGGCAGCGCGCCCTACCTCGGCGGCGGCTTCGGCCACTTCTATGCCTATGCGCCGACCAAGATCGAATATGCCATCGACCGCTTCGCGATGGAGACCAAGCGCCAGCTCGATGTCCTCGACCGGCGGCTGGCCGAGAGCCCGTATCTCGCCGGCGCCGACTACACCATCGCCGATATCGCGGTCTGGCCCTGGTACGGCGGGTTGGCGAAGGGTCTGCTCTACGGCGCTGGGGAGTTCCTGTCGGTGCAGGAGTACAAGCACGTCCAGCGCTGGGCCGACGCCATCGGCGCGCGTCCGGCCGTCAAGCGCGGCCGCATCGTCAACCGGATGCAGGGCGATCCCAAGAGCCAGCTCAGGGAACGCCACGACGCCAGCGACTTCGACCTCAGGACCGAGGACAAGCTGGCGGCCGCGTCGTAGGAGGCGCCGCCTCACGGTAAGACGGCGTCGGCCTCGATCTCGACCTTGGCGTTGGGGTCGATCAGGGCCGAGACCTGGACCAGCGTCATCGCCGGGAAGTGTTTCCCGAGCGTGACGCCCCAGGCGGCCCCGATGGCTGCACCCGCGGCGTTGACCTCGGCGATGTCGGTCACCTAGGCCCGCAGCGCCACCAGATGCGTGGGCTCGCCGCCCGCCGCCTTCAGCACCGCCACGACATTGGAGAGCGCCACCTTCCACTGCGCGCCGGCATCGGTGCCCGCCGCGATGTGTGCTTCGCCCGGCGCGCGGCCGATCTGGCCCGCGATGCGCACGCTCCTTGTGCCGGTGGCCACGACGGCATGGGAGAAGCCGCGCGGGCGCGGCCAGCCCTCGGGCAGGATCGGCGTGTAGGCGATGTCGGATGCGGCCATTTCAATTTCCTCCGTGATTCTTGGGGCGCAGTCTAACGCAGCCGTCCCGGTGCGAAAGGCGCGAGATCGACGTGGGCCGCGGCGCCGTCGAGGATCAGCCCGGCCATCGCCTCGCCGGTCGCGGGCGCGTTCAGCATGCCCCAGACACTGTGGCCGGTCGCGACATAGACCCCGTCCATGCCCGGCAAGCGTCCGATCAGCGGCAAGCCATCTTCCGTCACCGGCCTGAAGCACGCCTGCTTTGCCACGAGGGGCGCGCGGGCCAGCGCCGGTGCGAGCGAACGGCACAGCGCCTCCAGCCGCGCATGTGCGCCGTCGTCGGCCGCGACCTCGGCGGGATCGCGCGGCAGGCCAGAGGTGCTGGAAATGGCGCAGGCCCACACCGTGCCGTCGGCGCGCGGAAAAATCTCGGGCGTCAGCACTTCGCCGCTCGCTTCCTGGTATTCGAGGAACAGCGCCTCGGCGGGAATGGCGTCGCCGGTCCTGAACACGAGACTGTGGCCCTTCAGGCCGAACACCTGTGGCAGCCCCTCGAAATTCGACCAGGGCCCCATCGCGATCACCACCGCATCGCCTTCGATCGTCTCGCCGCCCTCGAGCACCACGCCGCCGTCCGCCAGCCCCACGACCGTGCCGCGCTTCACCTCCGCGCCCGACGCGCGCATCAGCCCGGTCGTGAAGGCGCGCGGCTCGACCAGCGCGGTGGTCTCCGGCCCGCCGATCTGTCCGGTGATTTCCACGCCGTCGCCCAGCCACGGCAGCCGCGCAGCACGGCCGCTGCTCCGACCCTCGCGCACTTGGCCGGCATAGGTCGCGAGCCGCCTAAAGCCCCAGGGATTGCCGAGCGTCTCGGCCAGTTCGGCATGCAGCGCAAAACTCCGCCGGGCGAGGCGGTCGAGCGGCGTGCCGTGACACCAGTCGAGCGCCAGGAAGCCGCCCGACTTGCCCGAAGCGGCGCCGGCGATCTCGTGGCGTTCGATCACGACTGGCCGCGCCCCGCGCGCGCTGAGATAGTAGGCGATGGCGGCGCCGATCACGCCGCCGCCGCAGATGACGATGCGTCCGGCCCGGTCCATGCCCGTTGTTTGTTGCGTGTCGCTTGTTCTTTGTCCACGGAAAGCAGGTCATCACATTGCTGCCAAGTTTCTGACCAAGTCTCCGCCGCGGCATGAATGGCACCTCTGCTCCCCCTCATCACCATCTCTGGCGAAAGTTCTGCGTCGGGTTCGGCGTCCTTGCCGTTGTGGCCGCCCTCGGCTGGGGAGCGGCGCGCTTTTTTCTCCAGCCCGCGGAGTCCGCCGAGACGGCTTCTCTGTCGCTGACGTTTCCGTTGGCCGACCCGACCGCCCCGCCGACCGCCGAGGACATCCTGGCGGCAGGACGCGAAGAGTCGCCTGCGCCATCGACTGAATCTTCCGTCGAGATCTCGCCCGTCGAGAGTTCTTCCGTTGAAACTTTGGTGCGTCTCGCCAAGGGCGATACGGTCGCCCGGGTGCTGCAGAAGCTCGGCGTTGCCTCAGGCGATATCGGCAACACCATCGCTGCCCTGGCCGAGCGCGTGCGCCTGAAGAGCCTGCCCGTCGGCCAGGCCCTGACCGTTAAAATGGGACCGGCGGACGACGCCGACGCGACGCCGGTCCTGCTCGCGCTCACGATCCGGCCCGAGCCACGGCGCGAGATCACGCTCGAGCGCGACGGCGAGGGCGGCTACAGCGTCGAGGAGGAGATCTTCGCGGTCACCGCGAAGCGGGAGCGCGCCTCGGGCGAGGTCGAGGGCTCGGTCATCGCCAGCGCCGAGGCCGCCGGCGTGCCGCGCGGCCCGCTCGCGGAAATGCTGCGCGCCTTCTCCTGGGACGTGAACTTCCAGCACGACATCAAGGTCGGCGACCGCTTCGACGTGCTGATCGAGCGGTCGTGGACCAGCGACGGCCAGGCGGTCGATGACGGCCGCGTGCTGTGGGCCGAACTCACCACCGGCGGCGGCGACGAGCGTTTCAGCGTCTACCGGTTCCAGCCGCAGGGCGGCGAGGATTTCTTCTACAATCGCGACGGCGAGAGCGTGGTCAAGGCGCTGCTGCGCACGCCCTTGAACATGAGCCGCATCTCCTCGCGCTTCGGCCATCGCCGCCATCCGGTCCTGAAATTCACGCGGCTGCATGCCGGCGTCGACTTCGCGGCCCCGACGGGCACGCCGATCCTCGCCGCCGGCGCTGGCCGCGTGGTCGAGGCCGGCCGCAACGGCGGCTACGGAAGATGGGTCAAGATCAGCCACGACGGCGGCCTGGCGACCGGCTATGCGCACATGTCGCGCATCGCGCCCGGGGTGCGGCGAAGCGCGCGCGTGCGCCAGGGCCAGGTGATCGGCTTCGTCGGCAGCACCGGTCTTTCGACAGGCCCGCACCTCCATTTCGAGCTGCATCGCCACGGAAGGCCGGTCGATCCGCTCAGCGTGGCGCGCACGGCCCAGCGCACCCGTCTCGGCGGCAAGGAACTGGAGCGCTTCAAGGCGCATGTCACCGAGATGGATCTGGCGCGCGAAATGGTCGCGACCACAGAGAACCAGACCACGGATAACCCATAGAGCGCGGCCAGCTCATTCTCGCGGTGCGGTCGGCCCCATTGCACGCGAGCCCGCCGCTGGTCCACTCTCTGCCCACACTTAATGGGAGGCGATCCATGGCGTTCACGGTGACGAGTGACAGTTTCAAGGAGGGCGCGGCCCTCGGTATGGAGCACATCCTGTCGGCCGAGTACGGCTTCGGCTGCGGCGGCGGCAACAAGTCGCCGCACCTGAAATGGTCCGGCGCGCCCGAGGGCACCAAGAGCTTCGCCGTCCATTGCTTCGATCCCGACGCGCCGACCGGCAGCGGCTTCTGGCACTGGGTGGTGGTCAACATCCCGGCCGGCACGACCGAGCTCGCGCTCGACGCCGGCAATCCCAAGGCGGGCCTGCTGCCGAAAGGCGCGCTGCAGACGCGGACGGATTTCGGCGCCCCCGGCTACGGTGGCCCCTGTCCGCCGCAGGGCCACGGCCCGCACCGCTACGCCTTCACCGTCTTCGCCGTGAAGGAAGCAGCACTCCCCGTCGCCGCCGACACCTCGGCCGCCATCGTGGGCTTCCAGCTCCACTTCAACACGCTGGCGAAGGCCACGCTCACGGGTCGGTTCGAGCGTTAGCTCGAGCCGGTTAGCGTCAGGCCGCGGCTTGTTTACAAGCCGCCAAGCTTTGCAATGTCCGGGAGCGCCGATCGGCGCCGCCCCAGTCGCCGCAAATCGGAAAGTAAAGCATGAGTACGCTTCTCAACGACACCGACCTCGTCGACCGCATCCTGGCCCATGTCGACGGCAAGTCGACGGACAAGGGCACGACAGTGTGGCGCGAGCCCGTGGCGAACTACACCTCTCCCGAGCGCTTCGCCCAGGAGCTCGCCGTGCTGCGCCGCGTGCCGATGGCCTTCTGCCCCTCCGCGGCCCTGCCGGAGGCCGGCTCCTACATCGCCCGCACCACCGTCGGCACGCCACTCCTGGTGGTGCGCGGTGCCGACGGCATCGTGCGCGGCTTCCGCAACGCCTGCCGCCACCGCGGCATGCGGCTCGCCGACGGCGAGGGCTGCAGCAAGGCCTTCGCCTGCCCCTATCACGCCTGGACCTACGGTCTCGACGGCACCTTGCGCCACGTTCCCGGCGAGGACGGTTTTCCCGGCCTCGACAAGGACGCGCACGGGCTCGTGCCGGTGCATCAGGTCGACGAAAAAGGCGGCATCGTCTTCGTGACGCAGGACACGCCGCTGTCCGACGGCGCCTTGCCGGACGTGCCGGACCTGCTGCCCTCAGATTACGTCCTCTTCAACAAGCTCGAGTTCGACGACAAGTCCAACTGGAAGCTGATCGGCGAGACTTCTATGGAGGGCTATCACATCAAGGCCCTGCACAATCAGAGCTTCTACCCCTACGGCTACGACAATCTGAACGTGGTCGAGCTGCACGGCCGCAACTCGCGCATCGTCTTCCCGTTCCGCCGCATCGAGAAGCTGCGCGAAGTGCCGCGTGAAAACTGGAGCGTGCAGGGCCGCCTCACCGATACGCACCAGCTCTTCCCCAACACCCACGTCAGCTTCCTCTCGAGCCACGCCATGCTCGTCATCCTGGAGCCGGTCAGCCCCTCGGAAACCCACTGGGTCGTCTATCAGCTCGCCCCGCGCATCAAGAACGGCAAGCCGCTCGACATCGAGGAGGCCCGGCGCGATGCCGGGTTCGTGCAGGATGCCGGCCTGACCGAGGACCGCTACGCGGCCTGCGCCATCCAGGACGGCCTCGCCGCCGACGCCAACACCCACTTCACCTTCGGCCATTACGAGCAGGCGATCGGGCATTTCCATCGTCATTTGACCGAGCATGTGGCCAAGCTCCGCTTGGCCGAGGAGCGTCAGGACATTGCGTAGCAATGTCCGGGAGCGTCGATCGGTGCCGCCTCCACCCTAGTTAGCGGGCACCGAGGGCGGGGGACAGGCCGTCCCGTTGATGCGGTACTTGATCCCGGCCGGATCGATGCAGTCGAGTTCGGGTTGCGCCCCGGAGGGGGCCGTCGCCGGCGCGGAGACAGGCGTTGCGCCGGCCGGCACGGGAGCGACGACGGCGGGCACGGCGCCGGGCGTCGGCGCTTGAGGCGTCGGCGGAATGTTCTGCACCGGCAGGGGAACGACGGCGCCGCAGCGCGCTTCCGCCATGGTGCCGAGATACTGCTGGCGCGACTGAAGGGCGGCGATTTCCTTGGGCGCCGTCCCCTGGAAATCCATGCCGAACCACAGGATGGGAATGACCAGGCCGGCGACGCCGACAATGACGTTCTGGGCAACCTTGGTGCCTTCGTCGCCGCCGAGTTCGGAGATCTTCTTGTTGTTGGCCTGTACCTCGGCGGAAATCGCGGCGCAGTCCATGTAACGGTCCTGCGGCTGGACGACGGCGACAGGATTGGGCGCACGCCCGGCACAGGCGGCCAGCAGCAAGCTGGCGCCGATCAGCGCATAGAATCGCATTGTATTTGAATCCCCCCAGATACGACTTTTTCGGCGTGGCCCATACACGCGCGGTTGTCGTTGGCAAAAATCTACAACTCTTTCTAGAGGAAGGCGAATCGGCGAGCGTCGCCGGCGTCGGAGCTGGGCCGCGGCGGACCGCGCGTTTCGCAATTCGAACCGCCGCCGGACTCGCGCGGTCCTTGTCGCGGCCATCCCTTGCCCGCTTCACACGCACTGACCTAAGGTCCCGCCCGAAGACGATGGCCACCAGAGGCCTCGCGTACATGTAAGGGAGGCTCTCTTGAATCCAACCCGGCGCCGCATCATCGCGGCCTCCGCAGGCATCCTCGCGACGCCCGCCCTGTTCACCGCCTCGCGGGCGCAAGGAACCTTCCCCAACAAGCCGATCCGCATCATCGTGCCCTATCCGGCCGGCGGCCAGACCGACGGCATCGCGCGCTCCTTCGGCGACTACCTCGGGCGCAAGCTCGGCACGACAGTCATCGTCGAGAACAAGGGCGGCGCGAGCGGCTCCATCGGCACGGCCGAGGTCAAGCGCGCGGCGCCCGACGGCTACACCATCCTCTGCACCATCTCCTCGTCGCTGATCCAGAACCGCATCACGGTGAAGGACCTGCCCTACGATCCGGAGAAGGATTTCACCTACCTCACCATGACGACCAGCACCGGTGGGCCCGTGGTGGCGGCCGAAAAGACCGGCGCCAAGAACCTCGCCGAGTTCATCGCCTACGCCAAGAAGGTCGACAAGGTGAACTGGGGCGCCTACGGCCCCGGCTCGACGCCGCATGTGCTGATCGAGACCATGGCCAAGCAATATGGCTTCAAGGCCGAGGTGGTGCAGTATCGCGGCGAGGCCGCGATGTGGGCCGACGTGACGGCGCAGGCGCTCGATGGCGCCTCGGGCAGCCCGGCCGCCTCGGCGGGCGTGATCGCCTCCGGCAAGGGCAAAGCGATCGCCATCACCGGCGACCGGCTCGCATCCTTGCCCGACGTGCCGACGATGCAGGAGCAGGGCGCGGTCGGCGGCTTTTACGACAGCCGCGCCTTCGCCGCCTTCGCCGTGCCGTCGGCGACGCCCAAGGACATCGTGAAGAAGCTCAGCGACACGCTGATCGAGGCCGGCACCGATCCGAAGGTGCAGCAGCTCCTCACCAACTACCTGATCGTGGGACCGCTCAGCTTTGCGGACACCAACGCGCGGTTCAAGAAGGATACCGAGGTGATGTTGAAGGTGCTGACGGAAATCGGTCTGAAGCCGGAGTAGAGGGCCGAGCGAAGCTCGGCCCTAGGAGCGGCAGGCCGCGGCTTGTTTACAAGCCGCCAAGCGTAGCTTCACCGGGAGCGTTCGGCTGAGCTTCCCTCAGCCGCCTGAGCGTCAGGACATTGCGCAGCAATGTCCGGGAGCGTCGACCGGTGCCGGATGGAGGACCAATCATGGGCTGGCATGACACCCTAGCGGCCAGGTCCGCCGAGCAGGGCAAAACCTCCGCTGACTTCCGCGCCGGCGCCCGGCGCAAAGCCAAGGCGACGATCCTCTTTCTCTTCCTCGCCGGTGTTGTCAGCTATCTCGCGGGCTGGCCCTGGGCACTGCTGCCGGGAGCCCTCGCCGCATGGTCGGCGTTCCAAAGCAGGAGCGCTCTCATGATTGCCTCTCGGCTGGAGGCGATGGAGGCGCAGCCATCATCTGACGGCGAGTCGGACGTCAGGTGATGTAAACTTCCTTGCGATGGTAGGAGAGATAGCCTCGTTGCGCATCGGAGAACCCCTGCGCTAGCCACGGCATCGATGCCTCGGAAAACCCGAGCTGCTTCCAGGCGTGCTCGCCAAGCCCAAGGCGACGAAGATCATCCTGGGCAAAGCGAGGCGAGACCCGAACGTCGCCGCTGTCTTCAAAAGAAATGAAGCCTCGATCGAAAAGCAGATCGGCATCAGGCGTCAACAGGAGGCCATTGGCGCCGTCGAGCCTTTGGGTTGCCGTCTCGCACGACCGCCACGGCATGATGTGGCTGGCAATCAGAAGGCCGGGATTGGTGATGCCCGTGAGCCGGCACGATTTCTCCATCTTCTCGACATTGGAGCGGAATGTACCCTGTCCCCGGCGCGCTTGAATGGTGGCGTTGCGCACGGTGCTATCAAGGGTCAAGTCATCGCGGATGTTGGCTTCGACCCGGTCATCGAGCTCGTCTTTAACGTTGTGGAAGGTCAATCTGTTCGCGCCGCCGGCGTAGAGCTGGACACTGTCGAAATGAGTGCTCGTGGTGACGACGTCAAAAAGCTCCTGCGGAATGGCAGCAAGATAGACGCCCTGGTTGCCGTTGCCTGACGACGCCTGAATGGGCGAATACTTTTCAGGAAGCATCGGTGCGATCTGCTGCAGCAGAGCCTTGGGGCGGATCGGCGGATCGAGACGGGTCCAGAAGACCGGCAGCAGCCAGCCCTCATTGTTCCAGTACGAGCCCGTCGCCCCGAACTCGGAGGGCTTGGGCGCCGTAAAGGCGAAATCGGCGACGCGCCCGACATAGCGGATGAGCTGGTTTGCATAGGAAAGGACCAGATCTCCAGGATTGGCCGCGCGCATGTTGTCGTAGAAGCGATTGCGAACGCCGTTCTTCGAGGTCTTGGGCGACCACAGGTACTGATGTTCAATCTCCTGATTGAACGTCTGCTTGTGATTGACCCACCAGAATTGGCGCATGCGCGAGGCAATCTAGCCGTTGTAAGGAGCGGGGACCATCGGAACCCGACCCGAGACGGAGCAGCGTTGACTCTTCCATTTCTCGGAGAGTAGCGTCGTCTTCGGGGCTACAACTATAAGAAGTGTAGGGGGGGAGAGCTTGCGTCGCCGGTCATTCGCGGCTCTTACGGGAGCATGCCTTGTCTGTGGCTGTTCGGGTGCGGTGCACCGCCTGCCACAGCTCAACGATGGCAATCTCAGTATGGCGCAGACGGAAGTGCAGGGGGCCGGTGGGCCGCCGCAGCGTCGTGCCGTGACGGATGAAGAAGTCGTTGAGACCCTGCGTTCCTCGCTGCGCCGCATTCGACCGCCGGCCGCTCAGGTCTGCCGGGAGATGAACGTCGGTGTCTGCGAATGGAAGTTCCGCGCGATGAAGGACAGATCCATGAATGCGGGCGCGGGGCCAAACGGGCTGATTGTGATCAACCGTGGCATCGTCGAGTACGCGGCAAATGAAGAGGAAGTTTGCCTGGTGATCGCGCACGAAATCGGCCACCAGGCCGCGAATCACGTGGCGGCAGGCCAGCGCAACAAGGCGGTCGGCGCACTCATTGGCGCTGTTCTCCTCGGCGCCCTCGGTGCGGCGGCCTCCTACGGCAGCTACAATCCCGATCTCACGCGCACGGCAATGGAGAGCGGCGCCGACATCGGCGGCGCCATTGGCCGCCTCTCTTTCTCGAAGGAGCAGGAGCGCGAGGCGGACTATCTGGCGGCTGTGATCCTCTATCGTTCAGACGTCGATCTCGACAAGGCGCGCGGCTTCCTGGTGACGATGGCAAGGGCATCGGGCCGGAAGGAAACGGGAATGCTGGATACACACCCGGCAGGCCCCGAACGCCTTGCGGGATGGGATCGGGCGGTCGCGGAAATCCGGGCATCGAACGGGCAGTTGCCTCAGCGGGCTTCCTGATTCTGGCGATTGGACTGCCGTCGGCGGGCTGCCGATGACATCACTGACGACGACCTAGCCAGCACATAAATCTAACGGCGAGACTTCTGGGTGTAGTAGGTCAGTACTACGAACCTATTATCAGCGTTTCTTGGCAAAATGAGCTGATCGTTATCGGGGTAACGGCCTTTGGTTCCTTGAACCATGCCAAAAATTTCCTAAGTCCGTGTTGAGCCGATGGTTAGCGGCTCGAGTCGTGTGGCGTGTGCGTTTTCCCCTCGTCAAAACTGCGCCATGCCCATCCCTTCGCAGCCCGGCTGGCCAACTCCTAAAAGGTTAGCTGACCATGCTGAACTTCGGCACTTCTGCTTTTCTTAAATTGGTCTGTCTGAACGATCGTCCCCAACGAACGGAACTTCGCAATCGGCTTCGTTCATCTGGAGGTGGTTACGACTTCCACCGCAGCCTTCGCCTACTTATCGAGCGCCACCTTGTGGGCGGCCACTCGATTGCTTCGCTTGCAGGCTCCATCGACCAGATCGCCAGAGAACCGGAACGAAAGTCAGTACGCATCGGCCTCGATCATTTGGGTGATTGGCGCACCCGCCATCCCGGCGAGATCCTGGCTTATGATGCCGTCTCCTATGAGAGCCCAGGCGGCCTGTTCAAGGTCACGTACACTCCTGATTTTGGGATGCGCGTGGATGGTCAAGGCGTTGCTGTTCATGTTTGGAATACGGCCCGACTGCAGATTCTGCGAGAGATGACCTATGCAGTCTTGTCACTGTTTAAGCCGGCATATGAAGGAGTGGGCGATGCGCCGGACGATCTGGCTGTTCTTTCCCTGCCCGATTCAGAACTCTATCGCCTCAGCGAAGCCGGTGCTTATGCGAGCGTAGGAGCAAGTCTCGTCGCGCGCGTTGAAACCACGGTGCGCGAAGTAATTGACGAACTGGATCTGCCGGACGGCGACGAGCATCCACCCACACCACAGCCCTAAGTAAGAGATTGGGACGGCGGCATTCAAATGAATGTCGCCGTTCGCCAACAAACTTTACGCTGCAGGGATAATAGGTTCATCAGGTTGGTGGGGCCCAGGTACATGTCCCGCTGGAACGACAGCCGAGGCACCAAGAACGTGCTTCTCTTGATCGTCGAAAAAGATATGAGCGCCGAATGCCTTTAGGATGGGTGCTTTATTCCAGAAGCCAACGAAATGGGCTTCATCTGCGGGCGTGCCCCAAGCCCTTAGCGTATGCACGACGCGAGCATGCGCTGGCGCGTTCCGAGCCGTAACGATCGCTACTCGGACTCTGCTTACGCCCTCGTCATTCATGTAGATGCGCCGAAGGCGGGAGAGCTTTTTCAGAAAGTTTCCGAAAGGGCCGCCAGCCATCGGCTTTGTCGCGTTCGCTCGTTCGTGATCTAGAAATGCTTGTAAGCCCTGATCCCTAAAAATCATGTCGGACTCTGGGCTGAAGACAACTGCATCGCCGTCAAAGGCTATTCGAACTTCACCGGGTCGTATTTCCTGCCTCTCCTTCGGCACTACGCCCAACCTTGCGGCGGCCGCCCCGGCTGAAATTGCTGCCTGAACGTCGATAGCTTCGTTTGAAAGGAACAAGTCCACTTCCCAGGCCGGGATGTAAGGCCCCAATGAGCGCCCGCTCGTGAAGCTGCCGTTCTTGATGCCCAACTTGTATGCTTCAATGGAGGTGAAGGCTCGGAGAGATAGATCAGGAGAATTCTGGGATAACAGGATTACTTCGACGTACGGCTTCTCATTAGGTTCGTTTAGATCGAGTAGTCTTTCGACGACTTCGAAGCCGGTGCCTTTGCCGATTAGAGTGCTTTCGCGCTGCCGTTGAAGTGCGGCGTACGCTTGAACGCCATCCTTTACAAATACTGAGTGCTCTTCCTCTAGATCGAAGAGCGCACGAGTCGATATTCCTATCCGCAGTGGTTGGTCTCTAAGAAGAGTTGCTTCTTCGCTCATTTGTTTTGCTCTTCTCTTGAAATACCTGTGGATGTTGCAGTCTGAGGTATTCCCCGTTCGTTATGCAACGCCGGGAAATAATCTGCTGCTGGGTTCGTAAGTACGGGCAAAGACCGAGCGTGAACCTATCACGTCTCCAGAACTAGGGATCGATCGGGCTGGTGGATGCCCCCCAGATAGTTCTCCGGTATAGTGCTGCTGCGTAAGCTCAAGGAGGAGCTGCCCGTCATGCCCTCAGACAAGCAAATCCTGATCGAGAAAATCCAGGCTCTGCCGGCCGAGCGAATCGCCGAGATCGAGGATTTCGTCGACTTCATCGCCGGCAAGACGCGGCGTCTGGAGGCGGTTGACCGGCTGTTGGCGGTTGCTCCGGCGCTGGAGGCGGCCGGCGCCCCCCGACTGTCGGAGGAAGAGATCGACGCCGAGGTGAAGGCGGTGCGTGCCGCGCGCCGCAACCGGAGTGCCGGTGCGGATCGTTCTTGATACCAATGTTGTGCTCTCCGCGCTGTTGTGGCGGGGAACACCCTACAGTCTTCTCCAGGCCATCCGGCGACGGGAGCACGTCCAGCTTTTCACCAGCCCCGCCTTGCTGGCGGAACTGGGCGAAGTCCTGATCCGTCCTTCGCCGTCACAGCGGCTCTCCCTGATCGGCCGCGCTGCCCATGAGGTGCTTGCCGATTACGTCGATGCCGTCGATCTGGTGACTCCGCTCTCAGTGCCATCGGTGGTCGCAGCCGATCCTGACGACGATCATGTCATCGCCGCCGCGGTTGCCGCAGGCGCAGACCTGCTCGTTTCGGGGGATCGCCAGCTTCTTGCGCTGAGGGGCCACCAGAACGTCCGTATCGTCGGTCCTGCCGAAGCCATCCAACGGCTCGGTGTTTAGACCGGATCAGGTCTGCATTCCCGTACTTGCAAGTTCCGCAGGAAATAGCCTATATTTCCTATAGGCTGGCGCTCATTCCGCGCCGGTCTTTTTCATGTCCAAACCCCGGGTCCCCCATGCCCTTCGAACTCGCTCTCCTGCGAGCGCTGCTGGTTGCCTGTGCGGCCGCGCTCCTCCTGCAGGCACTGCCAGCACTCAACACCCGTCTCCTCGACAAGGCCCTCGATCTCGCGACCGTTCCTGTTGCCCGGAAGGTCCCTCGCCGCAGGTCCGGGACGCGGCCGAATTTCCAGACAGGTCCGACGATCGGGCCTGAGTCGAAAAGAATCGTTCCGCCCAGGCTGGCCGGCGCTTTGCGAATTTCCAGACAGACAGAATCCAGACATATGGTGTCCAGAAAATCGCCCGCGCTCCGCCGCTCCTTATCCTCCGCTCAGTCACTCAGGCGTGAAGGCCCGCGAGGCATCCAACGGGCCGGGTGCTACAGTATGAACGTCATGCGCCGTATGTGGTCCTGGACCTTCGACCTGCCGCCGGAAGAGCTCTGGCCGGTGCTGGCCGACACCAACCGCTTCAACGAGGCGATGGGCCTGCCGCCCTATGCGCTGGAGGAGACGCCGCAGCCCAACGGCACGGTGCTCCGCCGCGGC